>JAICUS010000121.1 GCA_025935735.1 Solirubrobacteraceae bacterium
AGGCACGGTCTCGGTCGACGTCCAGGCGGGCGTGGCCTACCTGCGCGGCGTGGCCGCGCCGGAGTGGATCGACCGCCTGGCCGCCGAGGCGCGCCGGGTCGAGGGCATCAGCGGCGTCAAGAACCTGCTGCACACGCCGGGCACGCCGACCCCGGCGGCCGAGCCGCGCTTCCTCGCGGCGCAGCACTTCCACCGCTCCTAGCCCAGCGATGCGGCGGGCCCGCGCGCCGCGGGCCCGCCTCAGCCGCTCAGGCCGTCTTCGCGTGGGTGAGCGAGCGCCCGCCCTCGCGCTCGAACAGGTGGATCTGGGAGCAGTCGAGCGTCATCTCGATCTCGCCGCCGGCGCGCGCGCCGCTCGCCGCGTCCAGCCGGGCGACCACCTGGCTGCCGCTGGACGGCAGGTCCTCCATGCCGGCGTCGGCGGCCAGCTCCTCGAGCTGCTTGTCGCGGATCTCGCCGCCGGCCACCTCGAAGTACGCGTAGAGCTCGGAGCCCATCGATTCGACCACGTCGAGCTTGGCCCGGAACTTCATCCGGTGCGACGACTCGCCCTCGATGGACGCGTCCTCGAAGTGCTCCGGCCGCACGCCGGCGATCACGTCCTGCGCGCCCTTGTGGCCGCCCGGCGCCGCCTGCAGCTTGCTGCGCAGCGCGTCGGAGATCGGCGCGTCGCCGAACGGCAGCTTGATCGTGTCGCCGTCCAGCTTCGCCGGCAGGAAGTTCATCGCCGGGGAGCCGATGAAGCCGGCCACGAACAGGTTGTCGGGATCCTCGTAGAGCGCCTTCGGCGAATCGACCTGCTGGACGATCCCGGCGCGCATGACCGCCACCCGGTCGCCGAGCGTCATGGCCTCGGTCTGATCGTGCGTGACGTAGAGCATCGTCGTGCCCAGCTGGTGCTGGATGCGCGCCACCTGCGTGCGCATCTGGACGCGCAGCTTCGCGTCCAGGTTCGACAGCGGCTCGTCCATCAGGAACGCCTTCGGGTCGCGCACGATCGCCCGGCCCATGGCCACGCGCTGGCGCTGGCCGCCCGACAGGTTCGCCGGCTTGCGGTCCAGGTGCGGCTCGAGCTCCAGGATCGACGCCGCCTCCTTGACCTTGCGGTCGATCTCCGCCTTGTCGACCTTCGCGAGCTTGAGCGCGAAGCCCATGTTCTCGCGCACGGTCATGTGCGGGTACAGCGCGTAGTTCTGGAAGACCATCGCGATGTCGCGATCGCGCGGCGCGAGCTCGTTCATGCGCTCGCCGCCGATGATCAGCTCACCGTCGGTGATCTCCTCCAGCCCGGCCACCATCCGCAGGGCGGTCGACTTCCCGCAGCCGGATGGACCGACGAGGATCATGAACTCGCCGTCCTTGATGTCGAGGTTCATGTCCTTGACGGCCTCGAAGCCATCCGGGTAGCGCTTCCAGACCCCGTTGAAAGTGATCTCGGCCAAATCAGGCTCCTCCCCTGTGACGGACCGGCGGGGAGGATCGTAAACCACCGGGAGCCGGACAGGCCCCGATCAGTCGCGCGCGCCGGGGTGGCCGTCGCCCGGCCAGGGCGCGAGCACGAGCAGCAGCCGCGCGTCGGAGGTCGCGCGGACCGCGTGGCGCTCGCCCGGGTCGAACACCGCGGCCAGCCCCGGGCCGCCGTTCTGCCCGCCCAGCTCGACCTCGCCCTCGATGACCACGACGTAGGCGCGCTCGTGCACCTGGTGCTCTTCAAGCGCCTCCCCGGCGGGCAGCTTGATCAGGATCGACCGCGCCTCCCCGCGAGCCGAGTGCAGGATCTTGGGCTGATGAGGCTCGACGGCGACGGTGCGCAGGTCCCAGTGGTCCATGCGCGGCAGCGTACCGGCGGGCGTCACTCCCCGGCGGCCTCGCGCAGGCGGGCGATCGCCTGGCGGATGATCCGCGACACGTGCATCTGCGAGACGCCGACGCGCTCGCCGATCTCGGCCTGCGTGAGGTCCTCGGAGAACCGCAGCCGCAGCACCTCGCGCTCACGGTCGCTGAGCACCCGCATGAGGCGCTCCACCGTGGCCGAGTCCTCGGCGACGCCGAAGCCCGGGTCCTCGATGCCGAGCACGATGCCCGCGCCCTCCTCCTCGTCGTCCTCGCGCGGGCGGTCGAGGGAGACGGCGCGGTATGCGCCGGCCGCCTCGCGGGCCTCCAGCACCTGCTCCACCGTGGTTCCGGTGCGCTCGGCGATCTCCGCCGGTGTGGCCGCACGGCCCAGCTCGCGGCTGAGCTCCTCGCTCACCGGCTCCAGGCGCACGGCCAGCTCCTGCAGGTCGCGCGGGACGCGGACCGACCACCCCTTGTCGCGAAAGTGACGCTTGAGCTCGCCGAGGATGGTCGGCACGGCGAAGCTCGAGAACGCGGTCTGGCGCTCCGGGTCGTAGCGGTCGACCGCCTTCAGCAGCCCCAGCGAGGCGACCTGGTTGAGGTCGTCGAGCAGCTCCCCGCCGCGCTGATAGCGGCGCGCGAGCTGGCGGGCCAGCGGCAGGAAGCGCTCCACCACGGCCGCGCGGGCGGCCGGGTCGCCCGCGTGGGCGCGCTCCAGCAGCCGCCGGTCGGCGCGGGCGCGCGCGGCCCGGCCCTCTGGATCGGCTGGATATCCTCGGGGCGCTGCGGCCCTCTCTGTACGGTCGTCGACGTGCTCCAAGCCCTTTGCACCAGCCATCTGTGTGAGGCGCCGAGGGGCTTGGGCGCGAGACGACCGGCGGGGTTCAGGGCCGGGCCTATGAAGTGTAGAAGCAGGTTCCCAAGATGACCAGAAGCGAACGAGCCCTTCGCGTCCTGCTCGCCAACGAGCGCGAGGAGGACCTCCGCCGGCTCGCCGACGTGCTCGAGGGGCTCGGGCACGAGGTGACGCCGTTCGCCGTCTCCGTGAGCGAGGCGGTGCAGCTGATCGCCCGCGAGGACCCCGACGTGGCGTTCGTCGTCTTCGACGGCGACGACGACCATGGGCTGGCGCTGCTGTCGGAGACCGTCGAGTACGCGTCCGGGCCGGTGCTGGTGACGCTGCGCGCCACCGAGAGCAGGCAGACGGTGGCGCGCGCCGCCGACATGGGCATCGCGGGCTATGTCGACTCGTGGGAGCCGCAGGACGTGCAGGGGGCGATCGAGGTCGCGCTGCGCCGCCACCGCGAGTCGGAGCGGCTCAGCGAGAAGGTGGAGCAGCTCGAGTCGGCGCTGGAGCGCCGGGCGGTGATCGAGCGGGCCAAGGGCGTCCTGATGGAGCGCCACGCCGTCGACGAGCGCGAGGCGTTCGCGCGGCTGCGCGACCATGCGCGCTCCGGCGGCCGGCGGGTCGTCGAGATCGCGCAGGCCGTGCTCGACGGCCACGCGCTGCTACCGAAGCGCTAGCCGCTCCTCCAGCTCGTCGAGCAGCTCGCGGTGGCCGGCGAGGTGCCAGCGCGTGCCCGCGTGCTCGACGGTCCGCGCGGCGCCGCCGGCCTCGGTGACCAGCAGGGCGCCGGGCAGCCAGTCCCACGGCTCGGTCTGCGGCTGTATCCAGGCGTCCAGCCGCCCGGCGGCCACCCAGGCCAGCTCGAGCGAGCCCGGCCCGGCGTGGCGGAAGAGCCCGGCGGCGTCGATCAGCGCGTGCGCGGCCTCCCTGACGCCCGGGAGCACGAGGCGGTCCTGGCGCAGGAACACGGCCACGTGCGCCTGGTCGAGCCGGCGCGGGCCGCGGACCCGGGTGCTCGCCGGTGGGCGGGGTTCGCCGGCCACGGTGGCGACGGTGCCGCCGGCGCCGCGCTCGGCGGCGTGGAGCTCGCGGGCCTGCGGGTCATAGACCGCGGCGGCCCGCGGCCCGTACGCGTCCTCCAGCGCGACGGCGCTGCACCAGCCGCCGGTGAGGCCGCTCGCGAAGCTCACCGTGCCGTCGACGCCGTCGATCAGCCAGCGGCGGTCGCCGCCGGCGGTCTGCGTGCCCTCCTCGCCGAGGATGCCGTCGCCCGGGCGCCGCCGCGAGAGGATCGCCACGGCCGCGGCCTCGGCGGCGTGGTCGGCCTCGGTGACCACGTCGGCGGCGACGCCCTTGGTGCGCGGCTTCAGCGGCGCGGCGCGGGCGTCCTGCGCGGCCCGGGCGGCGGCGAGCGCGGCCGCGACGGCCACGTCGAGGTCGCTGGGTTGGCTCGGTTCTGCAGGGGGAAGCATGGCAGGAGATGGCTCGGGGGCCCACCCTCCCGGCGACGTGTCGCAGCACCACCCGTTGGGAGGCTTCCGCCGGTAGGGCACCCCTAGAGTTGGGAGCGGTGGCCGCCATTCTGCTCGTCGGGGCCCTGCGGTGAGCGCCCGGTCCGGCGACGGAGCGGGCCTGCCCGACCGCCGCGAGTCCGGCCCGGCGCTCGAGCTCGCCGACTTCAAGCGCGCGTTCAAGCGCTTCCGGAGCGACCAGGTCACCGACAACGCGGCCTCGCTGACCTACTACTCGCTGCTGTCGCTGTTCCCCGCGCTGCTGTTCTGCGCGGCGATCCTCGGCGTGTTCGGGCAGGCCGCGCTGATCGACGAGGCGGCGCGCTACCTCGAGCAGGCGGGCGCGCCGCCCGACACCGTCAGCGCGGTCACCGGCGCGCTGCGGTCGGCGCAGCACCAGCACGGGACGGCGATCGTCGCGCTGATCGTCGGCCTGGGGTTGTCGCTGAACGGCGCCTCGGGTGCGTTCGGCGCGGCCGGGCGGGCGCTCAACAAGGTCTTCCGGGTGCAGGAGGGGCGCGGGTTCGTGCGCCACAAGCTCAACGACCTGCTGTGGACGCTGGTCGTGGCCGCGCTCGCGCTGGTCACGTTCGTGCTGG
Source organism: Solirubrobacteraceae bacterium (assembly GCA_025935735.1). Next base: position 4,794 of record JAICUS010000121.1, read on the forward strand.
TCTTCCTCGGCGGCGGGCTGGCCTCCGACGTGCTGGGGAAGATCGGGCTCGGCGACACGGCGGCGGCGATCTGGCGGCTCGCCCGCTGGCCGGCCGCGCTGGTGGTGACGATGACGATCTACGCGATCGTCTACTACGCCGCGCCGAACGTGGAGGTGCGGCGGTTCCGCTGGATCACGCCGGGCGCCGTGGTCGGCGTGGCGCTGTGGATCCTCGCCTCGATCGCGTTCTTCGTCTACGTCTCGAACTTCTCGTCCTACGGGGCGACGTACGGCGCGTTCGCCGGCGCGGTGATCCTGCTGGTCTGGCTCTGGCTGACCAACGTCGCGTTCCTGTTCGGCGCCGAGCTCAACGCGGTGGTCGACGTCCGCCGGGCGCGCCACGTGCCGCTGGACTACGACGGGCCGGTGCTGCCCGCCAAGGAGCCGGCCAACGGCTGAGCGGGCCGGAGGGTCTCGCTCTCCGGCCACGAGCACAGCGCCGTCCGGCCGGGGCAGTCGCCGCACAGCTCGCGGTGCGGATGGGCGGTGACGGGGTGCTCGTGGGCGAGCAGGCCCTGGGCGAGCCGGGCCAGCCGGGCCACCAGCTCGGGCGCGTCGTCGGCGGTGTAGGTGACGCTGACGGGCTCGTCCGGGCGCTCGAGCAGGCAGTGGGCGACCTCGACCTGCGGCGCGCCGCTGCGCAGCGCCGCGAGCGCGTAGATGAGGCGCTGGGTGCCGTAGTGGCGCTCGATCAGCTCGCGCGGGTCCTCGGAGACGGGGTCGGTCTTGTAGTCCACGACGAGCGCGCCGCCGTCGGGGAGGGCGGCGAGGACGTCGACGAAGCCGGAGACGAGCGGGCCGGCGCCGTCGGGCTCGAGCGCGAACGCGAAGCCGGCCTCCCGCTGGATGCGGGTGGCGGCGGCGAGCCGGCCGCACAGCGGCGAGCCGGCGAACGCGGCCACGAGCCGCTGCACGTCGTCGATCTCGTCGGGCGACAGCGCCGCATCGAGCTCTGTGGCGAGTTGTGCGACCGCTGCGTCGTCCGGCGGCTGGGGGTGCGCGAAGTCGAGCGTCTCCAGCGCCCGGTGGACGAGCGAGCCGCGGGTGAGCGGGGACAACACGGGCACGGTCTCACCGTCAAGTGGAGGTGGAGGCGCGACCCGCGGGAGCTTGAGGACGCGCTCCAGGTAGAACCGGTAGCCGCAGCGGGAGTAGTCGGAGAGCTGCGTGTACGAGAGCCGCTGCGGCGCGGGCCGCGGGCGCGCCGGACGGGCCGGGACCGCGGCCGGCACGGCGGGCAGCGCGGTGCTCGCCGCCGCCCGGGCGGGCGCGCGCGCCTCCAGCGCCTGCGGCGGCAGCGTCTCCGGCGAGTTGAGGAAGCAGCGGACCCGTCCGATCCGTCCGTCCCACGCGCGCTCCACCACCTCCGCGCCGGGCTCGCCGCCCGCCACCGCGTGGGCGAGCCAGTCGATCGGCGGGCCGCCGTTGCGCGCCGCGGGCCACTTCTCGACGTCGGTGCCGCCGGAGAGGATCAGCCGCTCGCGGGCCCGGGTGAGCGCGACGTAGAAGAGCCGCCGCTCCTCCTCGGCGGCCGCCTCGGCCTCGGCCTCGGCGAGCCGGTCCCAGACGGCGGTGGGCACCGTGTCGCCGCCGCCGAGCGGGGCCAGCCGCAGCCCGGCGGCCCCGTCGCGGCCGACGAGCAGCGCCGGCCGCGAGCCGCCGGCCCTGCGGCCGAGGTCGGCCACGCACACGACGGGGAACTCGAGCCCCTTCGCCCGGTGGATGGTCATCAGCCGCACGGCGTCGAGCCCTTCGGACTCGAGCGCCGCCTCGCCCTCGCGGGCCTCGGCCAGGTCGCGCGCGGCGGCGTCGGCCAGGAACGCCCGCAGGTCGCGCCCCTCCGCCCGCTCGAACTCGCGCGCGAGCCGCATCAGCTTGCGCAGGTTGGCCAGCCGCCGGTCGCCGCCCGGCCGCGCCAGCACCGCGAGGTCATACCCGGTCGCCACGATCGCGTGCTCGAGCAGCACCTCCACCGGAGCCCGCTCCGCCCGCTCGCGCTCGGCGGCCAGCAGCCGCGCGACCGCGACGATCCGCCCGAGCTCGGGAAGCCCCGCAAGGACCGCGCCACCGGTGACGCGGGCCACGCGCGCCTCCCCCTCGCCGGCCGCGCCCGCCCCGCCCTCGGCGGCGGCGGCCTGCAGCGCCGCCCACAGGCCGCCGCCGCTGGTCCGGCCGGCGTCGGCGAGCAGGACGAGCGCGTCCGAGCCGGCGCCGCAGAACGGCGAGGCGAGCACGGTGAGCAGCGCCTCCTCGTCGTGTGGGTTCGCGAGCACGCGCAGCCAGGCGAGGCCGTCGCGGACCTGCTCCTGCGACCAGTAGCCGCGGCCGCCGACGACGTAGGTGGGCAGGCCCTGCTCCTCCAGCGCCTCCTCCAGCAGCCGCAGCGAGGCGGTGGCGCGGACGAGGACCACCAGCTCGCCGGGGCGGCGGCCGGCGTCGACCTCCTCGCGCAGCCGGTGAGCCACGAGGCGGGCCTCGGCGCGCCGCCACGGCTGGTCGCCGCCGGCGGCGAGCCCGAGCCGCGGCTCCAGCTCGTCCCAGCCCTGCGTCGCGGTCACCAGCAGCTCGACCGGCGGCTCGCCCGAGGGCGCGAGCTCGAACAGTCGCAGCGCGCCGCTCGCGTCCTCCGGCGTCTCCCGGCGGCCGGCCCGCAGCGGCGTGAACCGCTCGCCCAGCACGGGCGCGAAGGTCGCGTTGAGCACGTCCAGCAGCTCCTGGCGGGAGCGGAAGTTGACCGCCAGGCCCCGGACGTGCTCGGCCGGCAGCGCCGCGGCGCGGCCCCGGAAGATCGACACGTCGGCGTGGCGGAAGCCGTAGATCGACTGGAACTCGTCGCCGACCGCGAACAGGTTGTCGCGCTCCAGCGCCTCGAGGATCCCCAGCTGCACGGCGTTCGTGTCCTGGAACTCGTCCACCATCAGCAGCTCGAACCGGTCCGCCCAGCGCGCGCGGGTCGCGGGGTCGGCGAGCAGGTCGCGCGTGCGCAGCTCGAGATCCTCGAAGTCCACCGCCGCCCGCCCGGCCTTCGCCGCCTCGTACTCCGCGTGGAAGCGCCGCAACAGCTCGTCCAACAGCCGCAGCGCACCGCGCGCATGGTGCGCCGCGCACGCCTCCCGGTACGCGCGCCAGGCATCGCGGTAGGCCTCGCACTCCGCGCCGTCCAGCGCCTTCGCCCCACGCTTGAGCTCCGCGGGGTCGAGCGCGCCGGGCCACGGCACGACGGCCCGGTCCATGTCCGCGCACGCGGTCAGCGCGTCGCGCGCCGTCCTCACGCGTGCGCCGTCGCCGGCGGTGGCCAGCACGCGCTCGGCGGCGGCGCGGGCGGCGGCCAGGGCGGTCGGGTCGGGGTCCGGCGCGGCGGGTGGGATCGCGAGGCGGGGGGCGGCGTGGCCGCGGGCGCGCAGGGTGGCGTAGGTGCCGAGGATGAGCTCGCGCAGGCCCGGGCCGTACGACGCCGCGAGGTCGATCGCCGACGCGCCGCCGGCCCGGGCCCAGCCGTCGAGCGCGCGCTCGTAGGCCGCGGCGGCCAGCCGGCTCGCGGCCGCCTCCTCGAGCACCTCGAAGCGCGGGTCCAGGCCCGCGGCGAGCGGCTGGGAGCGCAGCAGCCGGGCGCAGAAGCCGTGGATCGTGCCGATCCAGGCGGCGTCGACGGCGCGCGCGTGCTCGGCCTCGCCCAGCTCGAGCAGGCGCCGGCGCAGCCGCTCGGCCAGCTCGCCCGCCGCCTTCTCGGTGAAGGTCAGCGCGAGGATCGCGCCGACCGGGACGCCGTCCTCGCGCACGGCGGCGGCGATCCGCTCGACCATCACCGCGGTCTTGCCCGAGCCGGCGTTGGCGGCGAGCAGCGAGGAGCCGGTGCGGGCGTCGATCGCCGCGCGCTGCTCGCGGGTGAACGCGGGCGGGGTCATGCGCGGCAGATCCCCGGATGGGCGCAGGTGCCGTTGAACGAGCAGCGCTCGGGGCACGGCCGGATACGCCCGGCGCGCAGCTCCGTCGCGGCCCTGGCGGCCACCGCGCGCACGGCCGCGAGGGTCTCGTCGAGGGCCGCGGCATCCACGACGTCGCCGTTCACGTATCGGCCCGGGACATCGTCGCGGACGAGCCCGCGCGGGCGCTGGTCCGCCCGGCCGATCGGCTGATAGAGCGCACCCGCCACGTCGAGCCCCAGCCGCTCGCGCACCGCGAGCGCGTACAGCGCGGCCTGGACCTTGCCGTCCTCCTCCCACCGCGCCCCCGCGGTGACCGTGCGGCCCTTGTAGTCGCGCACGACCGCGCGCCGGCCGCCGGCGTCGGTGTCGATGCGGTCGACGCGGCCGCTGACCGCCACGCCGGCGACGTCGAGCGCCGGCGCCGCGTCGTCGTCGCCGCCGAAGCTCCACTCGAGCAGCGTGGGCTCGTACGCGGCGCCGCACGCGGCCTCGTGGCGCAGGTAGCGCTCCAGGTCGACCTCGAGCGCGCGGGCGGCCGCGCGGGCGCGGGCGCCGCCGGCGGGCGGCGCGGCGACCTGCTCGATCGCCCCGCGGAGCTCCTGCAGCGCGTCCGGCAGCGTCTCGGGCGTCAGGCGCGCGGAGCCGGTGCGGGCCTTCAGGCGGCGCAGGGTCAGCTCGAGCACGGCGTGGCCGCGCGAGCCGCGCTGCATCGGCTCCGGGTCGGGCTCGACGGGGTCCGGGCGCAGGACGTGCTCGACCAGCCAGCGGACCGGGCAGCCGGCGAAGGCCTCCAGGCCGCGGGCGGACTCGCGGTCGCGGGCCGCCAGCGCGGCGAGGACCGCCGGCGTGGCGGGCGCGGCCAGCGGCGGCGGGTCGGGGCGGCGCTCCTCCGCCGCCTGCGCGCGGCGCAGCTCGTGCGGGGTCGGCGCCTCCGCCGGCGGCCAGGTGACCTCAGCCAGCAGGCGGCGGCCGCGGCCCTCCCAGAGGTCGTCGGTGAACAGTGCGCGGACGTCGTCGACGAACGGCGACGGCTGCTGCGGGCCGCCCTCCTCGTCCGACGTGCGGAACGAGATCAACAGCGCCTCCTCGGGGCGCGACACGCACGCGTAGAACAGCGAGCGCTCGCGGGCCAGCGTGTCCTCTTGGCGGGGGAGCACGAGCCCGGACGCCGTCGCCAGTGCCGCCCGCGCCCGGTCGTCCAGGAACGGCTCGGGCACCGGCCGCCGCGGCAGCTCGCCCTCCTGCAGGCCGCTCACGAACACCGCCCGGAAGCGCCGCGCCCGGATGGCCAGCGGGTCCGCGAGCAGCACGCCGTCCGCGCCGGGCGCGCTCGCACGCACCTCGACCGCGGCGAGCACCTCCAGCAGCTCCTCCGGCGAGCCGCCCAGCGCGGGGTCGGCCTTCGCGAGCCGCAGCAGCTCCTTGGCGGCCGACCGCAGCGCCCCGGCCGCCCGCGCGTCCGCCTCCGCCTCGGGAGAGAGCACGGCGCCGCTGCGCACGTGCGGCGCCGTCCAGATCGCCTCCGCCTCGGCCACGAGCACCGCCAGGAATCGCTCGGCGCCGTCGCCGGCCGCGGCCGCGAGCTCGTCGAGGGCAAGCAGGGCGGGCGGCGCCGCTGACGCGTCCGGCGCGGCGAGAGCGCGCGTGGTGTCGTTCGCGGCGGGGCCGCCGGCGCCGATGACGCGCTCGTAGAGGCGGCGGGCTTCCGCGGCGGTGCGGGCTTCGTGGCGGCGGACCGCGACCTCGAGGCGGTCGGCGTGGTCGCGGCCGGCCCGGCCGGGCGTACGGAGCCAGGTGACGACGTCCTGGGCGCTGCCGCCGGGGAGGGCGGCGCGGGCGAACGCGAGCAGGCCGGTGCCGAGGCGGGTGCGGGCGAACGGCGTGGTCCGCTCGCGGGACACCGGGATGCCGTAGCCGTCGAGGACCTGGGCGAAGAGGTCCGTCGACACGTCGCCGCGGACGAGCACGGCGACGTCCTCGGGCGCCATCCCGTCACGGAGCAGCTCGAGCACCGAGGCGCCGACGAGCTCGGCCTCCGCGCGCTCGCCGCCGGCCTCCAGCAGCCGCACGGCGCCGTTGGGCGGCTGCCGGGCGGGGAGCGGCTCGAACAGCCCGCGCTCGAGGTGGTGCAGGGCGCCGCGGGCGCTCTCGGCGTAGTGCTCGGAGCGCGGCTCGAGGACGACGTGCTCGCCCGCCAGCGGCTTGAGCAGCTCGACCGTGGCGGCGCTGCCGGCCAGCGCGGCGCGGCCCGGCTCGTACGGCAGCGCGACGCAGACCGGCGTGGCCGTGCGCCGGACGAGCGTCTCCACGACGTCGAGCTGCGCCGGCGTGAGCTCGTCGAAGCCGTAGAGGAACAGCGGCCGCTCGCCCCACGCGCCGGGGCGCGCGCGCAGGGCGTTGAGCGCCGCGAACGCGAAGCCGTCGTAGTCGACCGCCCCGAGCGCCTCGAGGCGGCGGTGGTAGGCGGTGTAGAGCGCGGCGAGCTCGCCCGCGTGGGCCGGCGGGGCGGCGGTCGCCTGCCAGGCGCGCACCGCGGTGGCGAAGCGGCCGGGCGACACCAGCGACACCTGGAGCTCGGAGAACAGGTCGGCGAGCGCGTCCGCGAACCCCGGGGCGGCCGCCGAGGCGCGCAGCGCGTGCAGCTCCACGTCCCGGACCGCCGCGCGGACGAGCACGCGGCGGGCCAGGCGCCCGAGCCGGCGCGACGGCGCCGTGGATCCGGCCGCGCGGCCCACGTCGCGCATCAGCCCGGAGAACGTCGTGACCTGCGCGCCGAAGACGATCCCCGCCGCCGCCAGCTCGCGCGAGTAGTGCGCCGCGTCCGCCGCCGTGGGCACCACCAGCACCGGGTCGCGCGGCAGCGCGGCGCGCAGCCGCTCCAGGACGGCGCCCGCCTTGGCGGCGTTGGCCGGGCCGGTGATCAGCGTCAGGGACATCGGACCCCTCAGCTTCGCGCGCGGGTCGGCCGGAACGGGGGTCAGACCCCTTGAGTGGGGTCGACTCAAGGGGTCTGACCCCTGGCGGGCGGCGTCGGGGGGTGGGCGGGTTCCCCCATTTAGCGGCCCCAAACTATGTCTGGACGAATGTACGGGCTGCGCGATCCGGGCGGAATTGCGACCCTGCGTACCCCGAGAGGCCCCGCCACGTCCATCCTTCCGGAGAACGAGATGCCGACGCTCCACCTCCCAGCCGCCCACACCGATGCCGACGTGGCGCTCGCTGCCGACGTCGCCGGGGCCGTCGGGAGCCACGAGCTCTACGTGAGCTGGACCCACGGGGAAGGCGCCGGGCTGCCGCCCGAGGTCGAGACCCTGCTCGAGGAGCGGCACGAGCCCGACGCGGCGTCGCCGTTCGCCGAGGTGATCGTCGCCATGGTGCAGGGCATCGCCGCGCTCTGGCAGGCGATCGTGCACCCGCCGAGCGCTCGCCCGGAGCTGCCGCCCGGCCGCGACGAGGGCCGCGCCACGCGGCCCGCCGCCGGCGAGCCGTCCGCCTAGCCTCCTAAGCCGCCTCGGCGGCGTCCGCGTCCGGACCCGCCGCCTCGGCGCTCGCCGGCTCGTCCGGCGGCTTGGCGCCCTCGCGCGCCCACGGCTCGTCGAACTCG
>JAICUS010000833.1 GCA_025935735.1 Solirubrobacteraceae bacterium
ACGGTGGTGGCCGGCGCCGACGGCGCCGCGCACGTCGTCTCCGGCCTGCAAGACCTCGTGGTGATGAAGACCGCGGGCTCGGAGTTCACCGGCTACGTCAAGGACCGCTACACGACCCTGCCGGAGACGCGCGACCGCATCCTGGCCACCGCGGTCGCCGCTCGCTGGCGCCACGCCGCGGCCGAGGGCGACTGGGGCGCGTCGTTCGCCGCGGCGCGGAACGAGATGCTGGACCGCTTCGCCGCCCACCACTCGCTCTCGCTCCAGCAGACGCTCTACGAGATGGGCGCGGGCGTGCTGCGCGCCCGGCCGGAGATCGCCGAGATCCGGCTCTCGCTGCCCAACCGCCACCACTTCCTGGTCGATCTCTCGCCGTTCGGGCTGGACAACGACAACGAGGTCTTCCGCGCCGAGGACCGCCCCTACGGGCTCATCGAGGCGGTCCTGACCCGCCCGGACGCGCCGCCGGCCGGTCCGGCCTGGGACCCGTACCCGCTCGTGCGATGAGTTTCGGGCCGCCGGGCGGTCTGAACCCTCATGCCGGATCTCAATCTGCCCGACGTCGTGTCCCGCGACGAATGGCTCGCCGCGCGCAAGGCGTTCCTGGCGCGCGAGAAGGAGCACACCCGCGCCACCGACGCGCTGGCCGCCGAGCGGCGGCGGCTGCCGATGGTGGCGATCGACAAGGACTACCGGTTCACCGGCCCCGACGGCGAGGTGACGCTGCTCGACCTCTTCGAGGGCCGCGGCCAGCTGCTCGTCTACCACGCGATGTGGCTCTATGACGACGAACGCATGTGCCCGAGCTGCGCCGCGTTCCTGGACCAGATCGGCCACCTCTCTCACGTGCAGGTCCGCGGCACGTCGTTCGCCGTGGTCACGCGCGCGCCGCTGGCCGAGCTGGAGCGGTGGAAGGCCCGCCTCGGCTGGGACTTCCCCTGGTACTCCTCGGAGGGCTCGGACTTCAACTTCGACTTCCACGTGACCCTCGACGAGTCCGTGATCCCGGTCGAGTACAACTACACGCCGCGCGCCGAGCTCGAGGCCAAGGGCATGCCGATCGGCGAGTGGGAGCAGCCGTTCGACATGCCGGGCATCAGCGCCTTCCTGCGCGTCGGCGACGACGTCTTCCACACCTACTCGACCTACGCGCGCGGCGGCGACCGCCTCGGCTTCATCAGCACGTTCCTCGACCTGACGGCGCTCGGGCGCCAGGAGGAGTGGGAGGAGCCGAAGGGCCGCGCGTCCGCGCTCGGGGCGCCCGCCGGTAGCGCCGGCGTGCGCTATCACGACGAGTACGAGTAGGGCGGCGCGGTCGTCCCGCGCACCACGAGCCGCGGCGGCAGCACCACCTCGCGCCGCTTCGTACGACCGCCGTCCAGCCGCTCCACCGCCGCCTCGACGGCCAGCCGCGCCTGCCGCGCCGCGTCCTGGTTGACCGTGGTCAGGTCGACGTGCGCGATCTGCGCCAGCGCACTGTCGTCATAGCCCACCACCGAGACCTCTGTCGGCACGCCGACGCCGGCGCGGGTGAGCGCGTCGAGCACCCCGACGGCGCAGCGGTCGTTGACGGCGACGACCGCCGTGGGCCGCGCCCCGCGCTCGCCCCCGGACGAGGCTTCGCCGTCGGCCGGCGCGACCTCGCCGCCCCCCACGAGCGCGGCGGCGGCCGCGGCGCCGGCCTGCTCGGTGAGGTCGCCGGGGATCACCCGCGGCCCGAGACCGTGCGCCGCCATCGCGCGCTGGTAGCCGCGGCGGCGGACGGCGGCGATCGGGCCGGCCCCGCCGTCGATGTGCACGATCGCGCGGTGGCCGAGCTCCACGAGGTGGTCGACGGCCTGGCGGACGCCCTGGTCGTCGGCGGCCAGCACGGCGTCGACGCCGGCCACGCGGACGCGGCGGCCGACCGAGACCACCGGGATCCGGCGCGCCAGCTCGGCCAGCGCCCGCGACGGGCTGA
>JAICUS010000521.1 GCA_025935735.1 Solirubrobacteraceae bacterium
GAACTGGGTGCGGATCTGGCCCTGGGTGGCGCCGAGGGCGCGGCGCAGGCCGATCTCCGAGCGGCGCTCCAGCACCGAGATGATCATGATGTTGGCCACGCCGACGGCGCCGACGATCAGCGCCACCACGCCGAGCCCGAGGAACAGGCTGTCGAACGCGCCCGCCGCGGCGGCCCGGGCGGTGAGCACGTCGGACGGCTGGCTGACGTTCACCTCGCTCGGCGACTCGGGGTTGGCGGTCTGCGCGAGCAGCGACTGCACCGCCACCTCGTGGCCGGTGGCGGCGCGCACGTAGATCGAGCTCGGCGGGCCGGGCTTCTCCTCGCCCCGCACGAGGCTGACGTAGCCGAGGTGGCGCTGGGCGGCCGGGTAGCCGACCAGGGCGCTGCTGTCGATGTCGGGCGCCAGCGGCGAGGGCTTCAGGATGCCCGCGACGTTGAACCACTGGTGGCCCAGCCAGATCCGCTGGTCGGGGAACACGCGGTCGATGCCCAGTTGCCGCGCGGCGGCCGCGCCCAGCACCGCGACCGGCTCGCGGGCGGTGCCCGCGTTGAGCCAGCGGCCGCGGGCGACGCCCGTGCCGAGCACCGACAGCAGGTTCAGGCCGGCGGCCCGCACCTCGAGGCCGCCGGTGTTGCCCACCGGGATCCGCGGGTTGCGGTAGACGTGCTCGTCCTTCATCAGGCCGGTGTGGGCCGGCGGCCGGACGTCCTCCAGGTGCGAGATCCGCGCCGGCGCCTCCAGGGGCAGTTGCGCCTCGCCGCCGGTGAGGCTCTGCCCGGCCTCGACGGTCAGCAGGTTCGTGCCGAGCCGGTCGATCTCCGCGAGCAGCCCGGCCTGCGAGGAGGCCGACAGCCCGAGGACCGCCACGATCGCGGCCGTGCCGATCGCGATCCCGAGGGCAGACAGCGCGGCGCGCAGCGGCCGGGAGCGCAGCCCGGCGCTGGCCACCCGCAGCCCGTCCCGAGGCCGCAACGTGCCGGGCCTCATGGCGCGTCGGAGACGACGCGGCCGTCCAGCATCCGCACCCGGCGCGGCAGCCGGCCGGCGAGCGCCGCGTCGTGCGTGATCATGACGATCGTGGCGCCGGCGCCGTTGAGCTCGCCGATGAGCTCCATGATCGCCGCGCCGGTGGTGCTGTCGAGGTTCCCGGTCGGCTCGTCGGCGAGGACGATCGCCGGCCGGCCGACGAGCGCCCGGGCGATCGCCACCCGCTGGCGCTCCCCGCCGGAGAGCTTGGTCGGCTTGAATCTCGCGCGCGCGGAGAGGCCGACCCGCGCGAGCGCCTCGTCCGCGCGCCGGCGGCGCTCGGCGGCCTCGACGCCGGCGTAGAGCAGGCCGTCGGCGACGTTCTCCCGCACCGTGGCGTGCTCGGCCAGGAAGAACTGCTGGAAGACGAAGCCGATCTCCCGCGCCCGCAGCCGCGACAGGTCGCGGTCGCCCAGCCGGGCCGCGTCGACGCCGCCGATCCGGACCACGCCGCCGCTGGGCCGCTCCAGCGTCCCCATGACGTGCAGGAGCGTGGACTTGCCCGACCCGGAGGGCCCGACGATCGCCACCAGCTCGCCCCGCCGGACGGAGAAGGACACGCCGCGGAGGGCGGCCACCGGCGGCTGCTCGCCGTAGACCTTCGTCACCCCGTCGAGCTTGAGCACCGCGTCGCCGCTCACAGCGACGGCACCACCACTGAGTCGCCGGGGCGAAGGTCGCCGCCGACCGCGACGCGTCCGTCCGTGTCGTCGAACAGGCCGAGCTTCACCGCGACCAGCTCGCGCCGCCCGCCGGCCCGCACGACCTCGACCGCGAACCCGCCGCCGGACCGCCCGACGAGCGCGGTGACCGGGACGCTGAGGGCGCGCGCCACGCCCTTGGTGGTGATGTCCACCTGGACCGGGGCCCGGTCGAGTCCACGTGCCTTCCGCGGCTTGTCCAGGCCGATCGAGGCCGGGATGGTCGCGTCGGCGGCGCTCGCGTTCCGCCCGGCCGGGGCCTGCGCGACCCTCCCGAGCCGCCTCACCCTTCCCGTCACGGTCCGGTTGCCGGGCAAGGTGATCAGCGCCCGGTCGCCCGGCTTCACCTCACCCTGCTGGGACGCGTCGAGCTCCACCTGCACGTCGAGCGTGTCGGAGGTGGCCCGGGCGACCGGTGCACCCGGCCGCGCGGGCCCGCCGAGCTCGCCTGTCACCTTGGCGACCCGCACCGGCGTGGGCAGGAACACCGCGGCGCCGAGGGGGAGCGAGCCACTCACCTGAACGCCTCTGCGGCGCTGCAGCGCCGCGAGCGCGTTCTCGGTCTTCGCGGTGAAGGTGTCGCCGGACACGCGCAGGCTCCGGTTGAGTTGGCGGACGTCCTTGCCCTTGTCACCCATGTGCAGCGCGCGGTAGGCCGGCACTCTGCCGCACAGCAACAGCACCGGGTGCTCGTTCACCCGATAGAGCACCTCGCCGCAGCCGACCTTGTGACCGGCCGCGGGCAGCTGAGTGTAAATCCCAGCCGCCCGGTTGATCACCGAATAGGGCGCGCGATAGGTCAAGGTTCCATCGAGTGACACCACGTCGGCGAGCTTCCCCAGCTTCACCTTGACGGTGTTCGGCGGCGCAGGGAGCGCGGCCGGGGTGGCTTTCCCGGCAGTGAGCAGCACGGCCGCGACTCCGACGGCGACGACGGCCGGCACCCACGGCTTCATGGGCGCTTCACCAGTCCCGCCGTGTAGTCGCCGCACTTCTGCATCGCCGCGTTGAGGATCGTCATGCCACCGGGCTGCGAGGTCGACGGGATGCGCCGCGTGTCGACGAGCGGCTCACCCTTGGTGGGGTCCGGGAAGTCCTTCACCCCCTTGTCGCGGATGCACTGCGCGAACCGCAGTGCCTTCGCCTGCTGCTGGGAGGTCCTCGTGCGGCCGGTGAACCCCGCGGGCTCCAGGTCCTTGCACGCGCTCATGGCCTGCTTGAACACCGCGCTGCCGGTGTCCAGCGACGTGCCGTTCGCGATCGCGTCGATGGTCAACTCGCCGGACGCGTCGGGGTCCGGGAACGCCTTGACGCCGTTGGCGCGCATGCACGCGGAGAACTTCATCGCCTTGTCGCGATGGGTCGCGGGTCTGCCGCTGACGGTGTGGCCCTTCTGGCCGGTGGCGTTGGAGCAACCCGCGCCGATCAGCGCCACTAAGGCCAGGGCGGCGAGCATCTGGAGTCTCTTCACTGCTGCATCCTCGGATCTTGCGTGGGGTCGGCGTACATCGGCGGGCAGCCGTTCTCGGTGGGGCGCAGCTCGTAGTGCCAGGGCTCGTTGCCGTAGACCTGGCACAGCCCGTACGCGGGGCCGTGCGCGGAGAGCCAGGCGGCGGCGGAGGACCCGAGGTCGACCGCGTCCCCCGACACGTGCGCCGACGTGCTGGGCGTGGCCACCCAGCGGGCGGCCTCCTGCTCTGAGCCGTACTTCGCGACCGCCTCTTGCAGGAGTTGCGCCTGGTAGGCCGCCGAGCGCCAGCCGCTGTCGACGACGAACCGGACGCCGTCGCCCGCGGCCTCGGTCGCCGCCCGGCGCAGCGCGCGGAGGAGGTCGGGATCGAGCCTGGCCACACCCGGAACCCCGTCGGCGAAGACGGTCGTCCCGGCGGGGACGGCGCCGCCGGCCTCGCCCAGCGCGCCGCGGTGCTCGCTGCGCAGATGGCGCGGCTCGCCGCGGTGCTCAGGCGGCAGGACCTCGATGGGTGCAGCAGCCGGCGAGGGCGAGGACGCCAGCACCTGGTCGCCCAGGACCGCCATCCCCGCGACGACGACGAGCAGACCGGCGACCCGCATCCAGCGAATCCGGCGGGCCCTTCTGCGTGCCGGTTTGCGATAGGTCACGCCCCCATTTACGGCCGCGCGCCGTTGCCGCGGCGTATCCGATTTTCGATATGCCGGCAATATGCAGCGCCTCTAGCATCGGGGCATGCGCGTGCTGCTCGTCGAGGACGAGCCCTACATGGCGGAGGCCATCCGCGACGGGCTGCGGCTCGAGGCGATCGCCGCCGACATCGCCGGTGACGGCGACGTCGCGCTGGAGCTGCTGAGCGTCAACGCCTACGACATCGCCGTCCTCGACCGCGACGTTCCCGGACCGACCGGCGACGAGATCGCGAAGCGCATCGTGGCCTCGGGCAGCGGCATGCCGATCCTCATGCTCACCGCCGCCGACCGCCTCGACGACAAGGTCACCGGGTTCGAGCTCGGCGCCGACGACTACCTCACCACGCCCTTCGCGCTGCGCGAGCTCGTGCTCAGGCTCCGGGCCCTCGACCGCCGGCGGGCCCACAACCGGCCGCCGGTGCGCGAGATCGCCGGCCTGCGGCTGGATCCGTTCCGCCGCGAGGTC
>JAICUS010000073.1 GCA_025935735.1 Solirubrobacteraceae bacterium
AACGACCCGGCGGCCGCGCACGCGTCGATCTCCCGGGTGTCGCGCCACGACGCCGACGCCATGGACTCCTTCGAGGCGATGATGGAGCGCGTCGCCGACGTCCTGCGGCCGATGATGCTGCGCCCGCCGCCCGCGGTCGGCTCGCGCCGCCCGGCCGACGTGCTCGAGCTGCTGCGCGAGGCCGGCCGGGCCGCCGGGCTGAGCCGCCGCGGCCTGCACGAGCTCTACCGGATGATGACCATGTCGGTCGGCGACCTGCTGGACGACTGGTTCGAGGACGACGCGCTGAAGGGCTCCTACGCCTCGACCGGCGTGGTCGGCGTGTGGGCCGGCCCGCGCACGCCCGGCACGGCCTACAACCTGCTCCACCACGAGCTCGGCGAGCTCGACGGCGTGAGCGGCGCCTGGGGGCACGTGCGCGGCGGGATGGGGGCGATCTCGCAGGCGCTGGCGGCCAGCGCCTGCGCGCACGGCGCCGACGTGCGCACCGGCGCCGAGGTCGCGTCGATCGACGTGGCCGGCGACCGGGTGACCGGGGTGACGCTGGTCTCGGGGGAGACGCTGCAGGCCCCGATCGTGCTGTCCGGCGCGCACCCGAAGACCACCGTGCTCGACCTGGTGGGCGCCGGGCACTTCCCGGACGAGGTGGTCGAGGACATGCGCCGCTACCGCTCGCGCGGCGGCAGCGTCAAGGTCAACTGGATCCTGTCCGAGCCGCCGCGCTTCGCCGACGAGCGGCTGCTGCACACGAGCCTCGCCATCTGCCCGTCGGTCGACTACCTCGAGCGCGCCTGGCAGGACGCCACGCTCGGCCGGCCGGCGGAGCACCCGTACATCGAGGTCGAGGTGCCGACGGCGATCGACCCGACGCTCACCGACGACGGCACGACGGTGATGACCATGTTCACCCAGTACGGGCCGCACTCCGAGGACGGCTGGCCGGAGGGCGCGCGCGAGGCCTACGCGATGCGCTGCCTCGACGTGCTCGCGCCCTACGCGCCGAACGTGCGCGACGCGGTCATCCACTACGAGGTGCTGGCGCCGCCCGATCTGGAGCGGATCTTCGGCCTGGTCGGCGGCTCGATCTTCCAGGGCGAGCAGGGCCTGGACCAGATGGCGTTCATGCGCCCGTCGCCGCTGCTCTCGCGCTACGCCACGCCGGTGCACGGCCTGTATCTGTGCGGCGCGGGGACGCACCCCGGCGGCGGGGTGATCGCCGCCTCCGGCCACAACGCGGCGATGCGCGTGCTGCGCGACCGCCGCCGCCGCTTGCGCCCGCTGAAGGCGCTCGCCCGGAGCTGAGGGAATGCGGCGGTCCACGCGGCGCGGCTTCCTCGGCGGTCTCGCGGCGGCGGGCGTGGGCGCGGGCCTGGCCGGGTGCGAGAACACGACCACGCCGGTGTCGGTGGTGGGCGGCCACGGCGGCAAGGGGCTGCTGGGCGACGCCACCGCCGGCGGGCCGGTCGACGCGTCGGGCATCCCGCTGGCCCGGCGCGACTACCCGGTCACGATGCCCCGGTTCCGGGATCCGGTGCGCAGCGGCGCCAAGCCCGAGCGCGGCGGCGAGCTGCGGATCTACAACTACGCCGACTACCTGAACCCGGCGGTGCTGAAGGAGTTCGGCAAGCGCGAGGGCGTGAGCGTGCGGGTGACCACGTTCGACACGCTCGACGAGGCGTTCACGAAGCTCTCCACCGGGCGGCTGGAGTTCGACGTGATCTTCTCCTCGCCAGACCACCTCTCGCAGCTGGTCGGCCGGCGGCTCGTGCAGCCGCTGAACTTCGAGCTGATCCCGAACCTGGTCAAGAACGCCTGGCCGGAGCTGCACAGCCCGTTCTACGACGCCGGCCCGCGCTACACGGTCCCCTACACCGTCTACACGACCGGGATCGGCTGGCGCAACGACCTGGTGGGCAGCTTCGATCCGGCGCAGCTCGGCTGGGAGTCGATCTGGAAGGCGACGTCGCTCAAAGGGCGGGTGGGCATCCTCGACGACTCGCGCGAGGGGCTCGGGATGGCGCTGATGCGCCGCGGGGTCAGCAACCTGAACACCGAGGTGCCCGAGCAGCTGGCGCAGGCCACCAAGGACCTCGAGGAGCTCAACTCGCTCGTGCGCGTGAAGGTGGACATCAACGAGTACGAGACGCTGCCGGCCGCGCGGGTCGTCCTGCACGAGTCCTGGTCGGGCGACCTGATCAGCGCGGTCATCTCCTACCTGCCCAAGGGGACCAAGGCCGACGTGCTCTCGTACTGGTACCAGCGCGCCGGCGGGCCGGTGTTCAACGACTGCATCTGCGTGGGCGCGCAGGCGGCCAAGCCGGTGCTCGCCCACCGCTTCCTGAACTACCTGCTGGATCCGAAGGTGGCCTACGCGAACTTCGTCGGCTACGTCGGCTACCAGCCGCCGCTGAACGCGATCAACGCGCAGGAGCTGTTCGCCAAGGGCATCCTGCCGAAGGGCCTGGCGAACACCGTGGTCACGCACGAGGACTACGCCAACGGCAACGCCTACCTCACGCTGTCGGCCTCCGGCCAGCGGCTGTGGGACAACGCCTGGGCGGCGTTCCGCAACGGATGATCGGCCGCCGCGTATGGACCGCCCTGGCGGCGCCCGGGATGCTCTGGCTGGGGCTGTTCTTCCTCGTCGCCTTCTACGCCGTCGTGGCGGTCGGGCTGGGCAACGTGACCGAGCTCTACCAGCCGGTCCCGCACTGGAACCCGCTCAGCTGGAACGTCGGCTACATCGGGCAGGCGTTCCAGGACGTGCTGCCGGGCGGGCGCTCGTGGGACGTGTTCCATCGCACGCTGCTCTACGTCGTCGTGGCCGTCGTGCTGTCGCTGGCGATCGGCTACCCGGTGGCCTACTACGTGTCGCGCCACGCCGGCCGCTGGAAGGCGCCGCTGCTGGTCGCGCTCGTGCTGCCGTTCTGGATCTCGTATCTGATGCGGATGTACGCCTGGACGAACCTGCTCGACTCCGGCGGCTTCGTGGCCCGGGCCCTGGACGCGGTCTCGCTGGACCGGCCGCTGGGGTCGCTGGGGCTGATGTCCGGCGACGACTGGCTGGGCGGCCAGCCGGTCGCGGTGATCATGGGCCTGGTCTACGGCTACGTGCCGTACCTGATCATCCCGCTGTACGCGGCGCTGGACCGGATCGACCAGCGGCTGATCGAGGCGGCGCGGGACCTCGGCGCGCCGCCGGCCGCGGCGTTCCGACGCGTCGTGCTGCCGCTGTCGAAGGCGGGGACGCTGGGCGCGGTGGTGCTGATCGCGCTGCCGATGTTCGGCGACTACTACACGCCGGACCTGATGTCGGGCTCGCCCAAGACCGCGATGCTGGGCAACGCCATCAACGGCTACGTGCAGGGCGGGCCGGACAAGGCGCTGGGGGCGGCGCTGACGCTGCTGCTGTCGGCCTTCCTGCTGGTGTTCATGCTCTATTACCTGCGCACGCTGCGGCGGGAGTCGTGTTGAGGGGGCGCGTCCGGCCGCTGGCCGTCATCACCTGGCTCTACGTCGCCTGGTCGCTGCTGCCGGTGCTGCTGGCCATCCGCTTCGCGTTCAACTCGGGGCGCTCGCGGACGTCGCTGCAGGGGCTCTCGCTGCGGTGGTTCTGGAGCGACCCGACGCTGAGCGTGCGCCACGACCCGACGCTGTGGAGCGCGCTGACGCACTCGCTCGTGCTGGCGGCGCTGGCGATGCTGATCGCCACGCCGCTGGGCACGGCGCTGGCGCTGGGCCTGCAGCGCTGGCGCGGGCCCGGGTCCGGGACGGCGAACGTGGTGATGCTGCTGCCGCTGGTCACGCCGGAGCTGGTGTTCGCCGTCGGCATGTTCCTGCTGTTCACGTCGGCGTTCTCGTTCGTCGGGCTGGGGACGCCGGCGCAGGTGATCGGCCACGTCACGTTCTCGCTGTCCTGGGTGGTGCTGATCGTGCGCGGGCGGCTGGTGACCCTCGGGCGCGACGTGGAGGAGGCGGCCGCCGATCTGGGCGCGCCGCCGCACGAGGTGCTGCGGCGGGTGCTGCTGCCGCTGCTGATGCCGGCGGTGGCCGCGGGGTTCCTGGTGGTGTTCGCGCTGTCGATCGACGACTTCGTGGTCGCCCAGTACCTGTCCTCGGGCTCGGACACCACGACGGTGCCGATGCGGATCTACTCCCAGGCGCGCAACGCGCCCACGCCGGCGCTGAACGCACTGGCCACGGTGATGCTCGTGGTGACCCTGCTGGCGCTGGCCGGCGCCTGGCTGGTGTTCCGGCGCTTCTCGCGGCGGGGCGCGGGGTCGGCGCTGCAGCAGCTGGCGACGGGGGCGGGGGCATGAGCCGGGGCGAGATCGCGCTGGAGGGGATCGTCAAGCGCTACGGCGAGGTGCGCGCCGTGGACGGCGTCGACCAGCTGATCCCCGGCGGCGAGTTCTTCACGCTGCTCGGGCCGTCCGGCTGCGGCAAGACCACCACGCTGCGGCTGATCGCCGGCTTCGAGCGGCTCGACCAGGGCGTGATCCGGCTCGACGCCGACGACGTGTCGCGCCGGCCGCCGCACAAGCGGCCGGTCAACACGGTCTTTCAGTCCTACGCGCTGTTCCCGCACCTCTCGGTGGCCGACAACGTGGCGTTCGGGCTGCGCTACCAGCGCTGCACCAAGGCCGAGCGGGCTGCGCGGGTGGGCGAGGCGATGGAGCTCGTGCAGCTGTCCGGGATGGAGGACCGGCGCCCGGCGCAGCTCTCGGGCGGCCAGCAGCAGCGGGTGGCGCTCGCCCGGGCGCTCGTGCTCGCGCCGCCGGTGCTGCTGCTGGACGAGCCGCTGGGCGCGCTCGACGCGCGGCTGCGGGTGGACCTGCAGGTGGAGCTCAAGCGCATCCAGGAGACGCTGGGGATCACGTTCGTCTACGTCACCCACGACCAGGACGAGGCGCTGACCATGAGCGACCGCGTGGCCGTGATGCGCCACGGGCGCGTGCAGCAGTGCGGCGAGCCGCGCGTCCTGTACGAGCAGCCGGCCACGGCGTTCGTGGCGAACTTCCTCGGCGCGTCCAACCTCATCCCGGTGCGCGTCGCGGGCGCGGGCCGGCTCGCGCTGGGCGACTTCTCGCTGGCCGCGCCGGAGGTGGACGGGGCGGCGCGCGACGCGCTGGCCATGATCCGGCCGGAGCGCGTGCGGCTGGAGCCGCACGGCGCGGCGGGCGAGAATCGCGTGCCGGGGATGGTCGAGGAGGTCGTCTACATGGGGTTCCACCAGGACGTGCGGGTGCGGCTGGCCACGGGCGCGCTGGTGCGGGCGGACGTGTCCAACGACGGGTCGGCGGCCGAGCGCGCCCAGGGCGACCCGGTCGCGGTTCATCTCCCGGCGGACGGCCTGCGCGTGTTGGAGGCCGACGCGTGAAGGTCGGGCTCGATCGCCGCCCAGATCTCCGCGCGGGCGCGGTCGATCGGCATCTCGGGGTCGCCGGCCAGCGCGCGCACGCCGTAGCCGTCGAGCAGCGCCAGCAACCGGTCGGTGGTTCGCGCCACGTCGCGCGCGCCGAGCGCCTGGATGGTCTCCGCGAACCAGGCGTGCATGCGGGCGTACAGCCGCGCGCTCGTCTCGCGCAGCTCGGGGCGTCGCGCGGCGTGCAGCCACAGCTCGACCCACAGGATGAAGTCGTCGCGCAGCTTGCCGGGGTGGGGGAGGCACTGGTCGATCATCGCCTGCAGGCGGACCGTGGGCGTGGGCGCCCGGTCGATGGCGGCGATGCGCTCGTCACCGGCGGTCTCGTAGGAGTGCTCGAGCGCCTCGGCCAGCAGGGCGTCGCGGGACTCGAAGTGGTAGTGCAGCAGCGAGGGCGACACGCCGGCGGCCATGGCGATCCGCGCCATCCGCGCCTCGTCGAGCCCGTCGCGGGCGATCAGCCGCACGGCGGCCTCGAGGATGCGCGTCCGGGCGTTCTCCCGCACGGCCGCAACGCTATCCGTCCGGGGAGCGCCGCGTGAGCGCGGCGGAACGCGCCCGGGCGTTCGTCGACGAGGTCCTCATCCCGCGCGAGGTCGCGGCCGAGCGCGCGGGCGGCCGGCTGCCGGCGGAGGAGGTCGCGGTCATCCGCCGCGAGGCGCTGGCCCGGCGGCTCGGCGGCGGCCTGCACGCGGTCGAGCACGGCGGCCAGGGGTGGTCGCACGTCGAGTGGTTCCTCGTCGAGGAGCAGTTCGGGCGCTCGACCAACGCGCTGTCCTGGCACGTGCCGAGCGCGTACAACGTGCTGGCCCGCGGCACGCCGTCGCAGATCGAGCGGTATCTCAAGCCCGCGCTGCGCGGCGAGCTGCACGACGCCTACGCGGTGACCGAGGAGCACGCCGGCTCGGATCCGTCGGCCATCGCGACCACGGCGACGCGCGTGCCCGGCGGCTGGCGGCTGGACGGCGAGAAGTGGTTCGTCACCTACGGCGACGTCGCGGCGGTCTACATCGTCATGGCGCTGGCCGAGGGGCGGCCGACGCTGTTCCTCGTCGACCGCCGGCTCGCGGGCATCTCGGTGGTCGACGACCCGCCGTTCACCCACTCCTATCCCCACGGGCACCCGACGTTGCGCTTCGCGGGCGTCGAGGTCGCCGACGACGCGGTGATCGGCGGCGTGGGCGGGGGCGACGAGCTCCAGC
This sequence comes from Solirubrobacteraceae bacterium, assembly GCA_025935735.1. The sequence continues at coordinate 6,628 of JAICUS010000073.1, forward strand.
GCTCTTGGTTCGCCGAGGAGCGGCTGGGGATCGCCGCCCGCGGCGTCGGCGCGATGTGGCGCCTGATCGAGGAGACCACGGCCTGGGCGGCCTCCCGCGAGCAGGGCGGGGCGCGCCTGCTCGACCACCAGGGTGTCGCCTTCCCGCTGGCCGACTCGGCCGCGGACGCCGCCGCCGGCCGTCTGCTCGGGCTCGAGGTCGCGCGCCTGGCCGACGAGGGCGCCGACCCGAAGGTCGTCCACGCCAAGGCCTCCATGGCCAAGCTCTTCGTCTCCGAGGCCGCGAACCGCTGCGCCGACCGCTGCCTGCAGGCGTTCGGCGGCCGCGGCTACACCCGCACCAACGTCGCCGAGCGTTTCTGGCGCGAGCTCCGCGTCGACCGCATCTGGGAGGGCACGAGCGAGATCCAGCGCCTGATCATCACCCGCGCCCTGGAGCGTCGCGGCGTCGAGCGAGTCCTCCATTGACCGCCGCCGCCCGCGTGGCGCGGCCCCTCGCGCCGCTGTTGCGGCCGGCGTCGGTGGCGGTGGTGGGGGCGTCGGAGCGGCCGGGCTCGTATGGCGGGGAGGCGCTGCGGAACCTCGCACGGCTCGGATTTGCGGGGCGGGTCTACGCGGTCAACCCGCGGCGGCGGAGCGTGCACGGCGTGCGGGCGTATCCGGCGCTGGCGGATCTGCCGGAGGCGCCGGATGCGGTCGTGGTGGCCGTCCCCGCCGCGGGCGCGCCGGGCGTGGTGCGTGAGGCGAGTGCGCTGGGATGCGGGGGCGCGGTCGTGTTCGCGGCCGGGTTCGCGGAGGCCGGCGCGGTGGAGCTGCAGGACGAGCTGGTCGCAGCGGCCGGTGGGATGCCGGTGTGCGGCCCGAACGGCAACGGGATCGTCTCGCTGTGGGACCGCGTGGCGCTGTGGGGGGACGTGGTCAGGCCGCCGGAGCCCGGGCCGGTGGCGCTGATCTCCCAGAGCGGCAACGTCTGCGTCAACGCGCTCGCCTCGCGCCGTGGGCTGGGGCTGCACACCGTCGTCTCGTGCGGCAACGAGGCCGTGCTGGCCGCGCCCGACTATCTGGCGGCGCTGGCCGAGGACGACCGCGTCCGCTCGGTCGCGCTCTACCTGGAGGCCGACGGCGACCCCGGCGCCTGGTGCGACGCGCTCGAGCGTTGCGCGGAGTCCGGCATCGGCGTCGCCCTGCTGAAGGCCGGCGCGTCGCCGGCCGGCGCCGCCGCGGCCGGCGCCCACACCGCGGCGCTCGCGGGCGACCAGCGCGTCGTCCGGGCGTTCTTCGAGGCGGCCGGGGCCGCCTGGGCCGAGGACCCGCACGACCTGCTGGAGCTGGCGAAGGCGCTGGCCCACGGCCCGCGGGCCCGTGCCCCGGGCGTGGCCGTGATGACCTGCTCGGGCGGCGACTCGGCGGTGGCCGCCGACCTCGCGGCCCAGCTCGGCGTGGAGCTGCCGGCGCTCGCGCCCGAGACCGTCGCCCGGCTGGAGGCGATCCTGCCGGAGGCGGCCACCGCGGCGAACCCGCTCGACTACACCTCGCTGCTGTGGGACGCCCGCGCGGCGCTGCGCGACCTCGTGCGCGCGCTCGCCGACGACCCCGGCGTCGGCCAGGTGCTCGCGCTCTTCGACGACGCCGGCTTCGAGGACGCGACCGTGCTGGACGCCGTACGGGAGAGCGGAGCGCCGGTGACCGTCGCCTCGACGCTGCCGGAGCTCGCCGACGAGTCCGTGCCGGCGATCGCCGGGCTGCGCAGCGGGCTGCGGGCCGTGCGCGCGCTGGCCCGGCCGCCGGCCGACCCGGCGCGGATCGGCGCGATGCGCGCCCAGCCGCGCGGCCACACGTCCGGCCGCTTCCTGGAGGAGCACGACGCCAAGGCCCGGCTGCGCGCCGCCGGCATCGACGTCGTGCCCGGCCGGCTCACCGACGACGCCGTCGCCGCCTGGCGCGAGCTCGGCGGGCCCGTGGCGGTGAAGCGGACCGGCGTCGTGCACAAGGCGCGCGAGGGCGGCGTCGCCCTCCATCTCGATGAAGAGAGGGATGTGCGGGCGGCGCAGGCGCGGCTCGGCACCCCGGTGCTGGTCGAGCGGATGGCGCCGCCCGGCGCCGAGGCGATCGTGTCGGTGCGGCGCGACGGGTTCGTGCCGGTGCTGCTCGTCGGCCTCGGCGGCGTGCTCGCCGAGGCGCTCGACGACGTCGCGGTCCTCCCGCTGCCCGCCACGACGCCACAGGTCGAGGCGGCGCTGCGCGGCCTGCGCGGCGCGGCGGCGCTCGCCGGCCTGGACGTCGCGGCCGCCGCGCGGCTCGCCACCCAGTTGGCAGCGACCGACTTCGTGCTGATAGAGCTCAACCCGGTGATCGTCCACGCGCGCGGCGCGGTGGCGGTGGATGCGCTGGCCGACGAGGAGGTCCTGAGATGAACGAGATCGCGGCGAGGCTGGGGGAGGTCGGGCTGCCGGCGCCGGTCAGGGAGCTGGCGCAGACCCACTGGGACGCGGTCGTCGTGGGCGGCGGCCACAACGGGCTGACCGCGGCGGCGTACCTCGCGAAGGCCGGCCAGAAGGTGCTCGTGCTGGAGCGACGGGAGCGGCTCGGCGGCGCCTGCACGCTCGAGCGCCCGTTCCCCGACGACCGCTACACGGTCAGCCCCTGCGCGTACGTGGTCGGGCTGCTCGACCAGCTGGTGATCGACGAGCTCGAGCTCAAGCGCCGTGGGTTCGAGTGCTACGTCGCCGACCCCAACCTCTGGGTGCCCTTCCAAGACGGGACGAGCTTCGCGCAATGGCTCGACGACGCGAGGACGCAACGCAACCTCGAGGACCTCAAGGTCTCGAAGAAGGACATCGACGGCTACTGGGCCTACGAGCACCTCTTCGACGAGATCCGCCGCCGCCTGCGCACCGGTGCCCGCGACAGTTGGGTGGGGGAGACGCCCACCCGCCACGAGATCGAGGCCATGCTCGGCCACGATCAGACGATGATCGACGTCGTCTACACCGCGTCGATCGCCGAGGTCCTGGACGACCACATCGACGACGACCGGCTCAAGGACGCGCTGTTCGGCCAGGGGATCATCGCCGCCTACGGCGGCCCGCGCGACCCCGGCACCGCCTCGATCAAGCTCATGCACTACCAGGGCGACCTCGAGGGCCAGGGCCCGGTGTGGGGCTACGTCAAGGGCGGCATGGGGATGGTCAGCTTCGCCATCGCCGACGCGGCGACGGAGGCCGGAGCCCAGCTCGCCACCGATGTCCCCGTGGCCGAGATCGAGCCCGGCCACGGCGTCCGCCTGGAGGACGGCACGTTCATCCGCGCGAACAGCGTCCTCTGCAACGCCGACCCCAAGCGGGCGCTGAACCTCCTCACCGAGATCCCGGACGACTATCGCGACCGCCTGGAGCAGTGGAAGATCCGCAGCCCCGTGGTGAAGTTCAACGCCGCGCTCAACGCGCTGCCCGAGTGGACCGCCGCGCCCGGCCAGACCTGGCCGGCAAAGGCCACGATCGACTGCACCGGCAGCGTCGACGACGCCCAGCGCGCGTTCGAGGCCTGCGCCCGCGGCGACGTGCGCATCGACTTCGGCGAGATCTACATCCAGACCGGCTACGACCGGACGCCCGCCCCCCACGGCCGCCACCTGCTCAGCGTCTTCGGCCAGTACGGCAGCTACGACTACGACTGGGCGAACCGCAGGCAAGAGGTCGCCCGCCAGTTCATCGACCTCATCGACCGCTTCGCGCCCGGGTTCGAGGACCGCCTGGAGGCCTACGAGGTGCTCGGCCCGCCCGACATCGAGGAGCGCATCGGCCTGACCCAGGGCAACATCTTCCAGGGCGAGGTGACGCCGGACCAGATGTGGGAGCACCGGCTCGCGCCGCGCACGCCGATCCCCGGCTTCTACTTCTGCGGCGCGGCCACCCACCCGGGCGGCAGCGTGATCGCCCTCAACGGCCGCAACGCCGCCATGGCGGTGCTGGAGGACGCCCGCCGGCAGACGCCCGCCATGACCGGTTGAACGGCACGCAAGCTCTCATCTAGGCTCCGCGCCTTGTCCGCGACGCGGATCCGGGTGTGTGGGCGGTTGACGGTCGAGCTCCAGGGACGGAGGCTCGAGGACGACCTGCGCGGACGCCAGGGACGGCTCCTGTTCGCCTACCTCGTGCTGCACCGCGACCGCCCGGTCCGCCGCGACGAGCTGGCCGAGGCGCTGTGGTCGGGCACCGGCGCGCCCGCCGGCTACGACTCGCTGCTCGCGCCCCCGCTCAGCCGCCTGCGCAAGACGCTCGGGCCGGGCGTGCTGGAGGGCCGCAGCGAGCTCCAGCTCAAGCTCCCCGACGGCGCCTGGATCGACTGGGAGGCCGCGCGCGACGGCGTCCGCACCGCCCAGCGCGCGCACGCCACCGGCGACCACCAGACGGCGTGGGACAACGCGAGCGCCGCGCTGGAGATCGCCGCCGGCGGCCTGCTGCCCGGCCTGGAGGCGCCGTGGATCGACGCGCTGCGCGGCCAGCTGTCCGACCTGCGCGTCGAGGCGCTGGAGGCGGTCGCGGCCGCGGGCGCGCGGCTCGGCGCCGGCGCGCTGCCCGAGGCCGAGCAGGCCGCCCGGGCCGCCGTGCAGGCCGAGCCGTTCCGCGAGTCCGCCCGCGCCGCCCTGATGGAGGTGCTGCGCGCGCGCGGCAACACGGCCGAGGCGCTGCGGGTCTTCGAGGACGTGCGCGTGCTGCTGCGCGAGGAGCTGGGCACCTCGCCCGGCCCGGCGCTGCTGGCGCTGCACGAGCAGCTGCTGCGCGAGGAGCCGGCGCCGCGGCCCCCGCTCGCCGTCGTCCCCGAGCCGCCCCGCCCCTCCGCCGGGTTCGTCGAGCGCGATCGCGAGGTCGCCCAGCTCGAGCGCCTCCTCGGCGACGCCACCGCCGGCGAGGGCCGCGCCGTGCTGGTCGAGGGCCCGCCCGGGATCGGCAAGTCGCGCCTGCTGACCGAGCTGCGCCGCCGCGCCGCGGGCTCCGGCGCCGTCGTGCTCAACGCCCGCGCCGGCGAGCTGGAGACCGAGTTCCCGTTCGGCGTCGTCCGCCAGCTCTTCGAGGGCGCGGTGTCCGACCCGGCCGCGTTGGCCGGCGCGGCCGCGGCCGCGCAGGTCGTGTTCGCCGCCCCCGGCGGCGCGCCCCCCGGCGGCGACGCCTCGTTCGCCGCGCTGCACGGCCTCTACTGGCTCGCGCTCAACCTCGCAGCCGAGCAGCCGCTGCTGCTCGAGGTCGACGACCTGCACTGGTGCGACCGCCCGTCGCTGCGCTTCCTGGCCTACCTGGTGCGCCGCCTGGAAGGTCAGCCGATCCTCGTCACCGCCAGCGTGCGCACCGGCGACGTCCCCACCGACCCCGCGCTGCTGGCCGAGATCGCCAACGACCCGGCGACCGCGCACGTCAAGCCCGGCCCGCTGAGCGAGCAGGCCGTGGGCGAGCTGGTCGCGCTGCGCCTCGACGCCGAGCCCGACCGGGCGTTCCGCGAGGCCTGCCACCGCACCACCGGCGGCAACCCGCTGCTCGTCCGCCAGCTGCTCAGCGCGCTGGAGGCCGACGGCGTGAAGCCCGACGCCGCCCACGCCGACGTGGTCCGGGCGATCGGCTCGCGCGCGGTGTCGAGCAGCGTGCTGTTGCGGCTGGCCCGACTGCCCGGCGAGGCCGCCGCCGTGGCCCGCGCCGTCGCCGTGCTGGGCGAGGGCGCGCTGCTGCCCGCGGTGGCCGGCGTGGCCGGGCTGGACGAGGCCCAGGTGGCCGGCACGCTCGCTGCGCTCGCCCGGGCGGAGATCCTGCGCCCCGAGTCCCCGCCGGGGTTCGTCCACCCGCTCGTGCGCGACGCCGTCTACCAGGGCCTGCCGCTGGGGGAGCGCGAGCTGCTGCACGCCCGCGCCGCCCAGGTGCTGGGCGAGGCCGGCGCCTCGCTGGACGCCGTCGCCGGCCAGCTCATGCTCACCCACCCGCGCGGCGATCCCGCCGTCGCCCGGACGCTGCACGAGGCCGGCCAGGCGGCCACCGCCCGCGGCGCGGTGGACAGCGCGGCCGGCTACCTGCGCCGGGCGCTGGACGAGCCGGCCGACGAGGCGCTGCGCCCGCGGCTGCTGCTCGACCTCGGCCGGGTCGAGACGCTGACCCGCGGCCCCGAGGCGGCCGCGCACCTGCGCAAGGCCTACGAGGAGCTCGCCGACCCGCACCTGCGCGTGGAGGCGGCGAACGCGCTCGGCCGCACGCTGCTGTTCACCACCTCGCCCGCCGAGGGCGCCCGGGTGGCCCGCGAGGCGGCGGCGAGCCTGCCGGACGAGCTGGCCGACGAGCGCCTCGGCCTGGAGGCGTTTGCGCTGATGGGCGTGCCGTTCGGCGCGCTGGACCCGGCCGAGACCGCGGTCGCCCTCCCGTACCGCGACCGCGTCCCGCGCACGCCCGGCGAGCGGATGATGTCCGCGTTCGCCGCGCTCGACTGGGCCCGCACCGGCGGCCACGTGGACGATTGCGTGCGGCTCGGGCTGCAGGCGCTGGAGGGCGGCCAGCTCGTGCGCGACGACGCGAACCTGCTGACGCTGGCCGCGATGCTGCCGATGATCGTCGGCGACCGCGACGAGGCGCTGCAGTTCTTCGACCTCGCGCTGGCCGACGCCCACCGCCGCGGCTCGCTCTACGCGGTCACGGGCGTCTACCTGTGGCGCGGCTTCACGCTGTTCTGGCGCGGCGACCTGACCGACGCCGAGGAGCTGCTGGTCGCCGCCTTCGACCAGGCGGAGACCTGGGGCTACGGGCCCGAGACGCTGCAGTGGAACGCGGCGCACCTGGCCTGGTGTGAGCTCGAGCGCGGGGACCTCCCCGGCGCCCGCCAGGCGCTGGCCCGCGGACCCGACCAGGGCGGCCGCGGGGACGGCGCGCGCTACTGGTCCAACGCCCGGCTGGAGCTGCTGGTGGCCGAGGGCCGCCACGAGGACGCGGTGACGGCCGCGAACGAGTACGCGCGGCGCTTCGCCCACTACCACAACCCCGCCGCGGCCCGGTGGAGCGGTCTCAAGGCGGTGGCGCTCGAGCGGCTGGGCATGCGCCGCAAGGCGCTCGAGCTGGCCGCCGAGGAGCTCGACCGCGCGCGGGACTGGGGCGCGCCGAGCACGGTCGCCCGGTCGCTGCGGGTGCTCGGCCTGCTCGAGGGGCCCGAGGGGATCGAGCGCCTGGAGGAGGCGATCGAGGTGCTCAAGGGCGCCCCCGCCCGGCTGGAGCTGGCCAAGTCGCTGGCCGCGCTGGGCATGCTGCGCAAGCGCGCCGGGCGCCCCGACTACGCCGGCGAGCCGCTGACCCGCGCGCACGAGCTGGCCGAGGTGTGCGGCGCCCAGCGGCTGATGATGCGCATCCGCACCGAGATGCTGGCCGTCGGCGTCGAGCCGGCCAGCGCCGTGGCCCGCGGCGTGGGCGCGCTGACGGAGACCGAGCGGCGGGTCGCCGCGCTGGCCGCCGCCGGCCGCGCCGAGCGCGAGATCGCCCAGGAGCTCTTCGTGACCCCGCGGACGATCGAGGTCAAGCTGGGCAGCGCGCTGCGCAAGCTGGGCGCGAGCTCCGCGGGCGAGCTGGCGCTGGCGCTGGAAGGCTGACCGCGCGGGCGGGACCGGCGAACTGGTTGCTGGGTAGGGGTGTGGTCCCTTCGGGGCGCCGTGATGAGCGCGAACGTGCCACTTCGGCCGCGGTTGTCGGGTTTGTCCGGCTGAGGCCGACAAAGGCGACACGCGGCGTCCCGGCATCCGCGCGCGGGCCGACCGCCTCCCCACCCAGCCGCAGTTCGCCCGAGCCCGGCACGCCGGCGGCAAGCTCGCGGCAATCACCCGGCAACCCCGCGCCCGCAGGCTGCCGGCCATGACGATCATCGATCCCGCCGACAGCCTCGAGAACCTGCGCACCCTCTGCGGCGGCGCCGTCGTCCTCCCCGGCGACGACGGCTATGACGCCGCCCGCTCCGGCTTCAACCTGGGCCTCGACCAGCGCCCCGCCGCCGTCGCCTATCCGGCCGACGCGGGCGAGGTGGCCGCGGTCGTCCGCTGCGCCCGCGCCGCCGGCCTGCGCATCGCCCCGCAGTCGACCGGCCACAACGCCGGGCCGCTGGGCGACCTGGCCGACACGCTGCTGCTCAAGACCTCCGGGCTGCGCGGCGTCGAGATCGACCCCGTGCGCCGGATCGGCCGCGTCGGCGCCGGCTGCCTGTGGGAGGACGTCGTCGACGCCGCCGCCCCGCACGGCCTCTACGCGCTGCACGGCTCCGCGCCGACCGTGGGCGTCGTCGGCTACTCGCTCGGCGGCGGCATGGGCTGGCTGGCCCGCAGCCACGGCCTGCAGGCCAACAGCGTCACCGCCATCGAGCTCGTCACGGCGAACGGCGAGCAGGTCCGCACCGACCGCCACAACGATCCCGAGCTGTTCTGGGCGCTGCGCGGCGGCGGCGGCAACTTCGGCGTGGTCACCGCGATCGAGTTCCGGCTGTACCCGATCCGCGAGGCCTACGCCGGGATGCTGATCTGGGACTGGACGCACGCCGAGCGCGTGATCGCCGGCTGGACCGCGTGGACCCGCGGCGCGC
>JAICUS010000299.1 GCA_025935735.1 Solirubrobacteraceae bacterium
CCCCCCCGGCGACTCCGCCGCCGACGCCGACGCCCACGCCGACCCCTACGCCGACGCCGACGCCTACCCCGACCCCCCCGCCGACGCCGACTCCGACGGCGACGCCTACGCCGACCCCGACGCCCACGCCGACTCCCACGGCGACGCCGACCCCGACGCCCACGCCCACGCCGACCCCCACGGCGACGCCGACCCCGACGCCCACGGCGACGCCGACTCCGACGCCCACGCCCACGCCGACGCCGACCCCCACGGCGACGCCGACGCCGACGCCGACTCCCACGCCGACGCCGACCGCGACGCCCACGCCGACGGCGACACCCACGCCGACCGCGACGCCCACACCGACGCCGACGCCCCCGCCGCCCGGCGGCGCGTCGCAGACCCTTCCGGTCAGCGGCACGGTGGGGAGCACCCTCGCGCTCACCCTCGCGCCCGCGGCGGACCTCGGCACGTTCCAGCCGGGCGTCGCGCAGAACTACGACACCGCCGTCACGGCCACCGTGCTCAGCTCGGCGGGTGACGCGAGCCTGAGCGTCTCCGACCCGAGCGCGACCGCGCCCGGGCACCTGGTGAACGGCAGCTTCGCGATGCCGCAGGCACTCCAGGCCAACGCCACCGACGCCGCGAACCCGACCGGCGCGTTCGCCCCGATCGGCGCCAACCCGGTGACGCTCCTCACCTATCCGGGTCCGGTGACCGACGACCAGGTGACGATCGGCATCCGCCAGCCGATCGCCGCCGGCGACGGGCTCCGCACCGGGGCCTACAGCAAGACGCTCACGTTCACGTTGTCCACGACGACGCCGTGATCGAGCCGGCCCCGCCGCTCGCTCGGGCGGCGGGGCCGGCAGGCGGTGCTCGCGGGAACCACGAGTAGAGAGTGGGGAAGCAGTGAAAGGGAGGCATCTGCTGGCCGCGGCAGCGCTCGTCATCGCGCTGCCGCCGGCCGCCGCGCGGGCCGACGCGCCGCCGTTGAGCGTCGACTACACCGCGGCGGACATCTCGGCCACGAACCACCAGTGGTACGTCACGGGCACGACGACCACCGCGGCGACCGTCGCCACCGGCGGCGTCGCGACGTTCCGCTACGTCACCGGCTCGACCCGTCACAACGTCACCTTCACGAGCACGCTCAAGCCGACCTGCGAGGTCGCGGGTACGACGCCCGACCCGCCGTACACGGCGCCGAGCCGGCCGAGCGTCGCGCCCTGGACGGCCGGCTGCCGGTTCGACGCACCGGGCACGTACAGCTTCGTCTGCCAGGTGCATCGCACGATGACCGGCACGATCGCCGTCGTCGGCACGAGCGTCCCGGGCTCGTCGGGCGGCAGCGTCCCCGCAACGCTCTCGCTCGGCATCGGCCCCGGCGCGAGCCTCGGCACCTTCGCCCTCGGCGTCCCGGCCGACTACGCCGCGACCGTTGGCGCCACGGTCACGAGCACGGCCGGCAACGCGACGCTCACCGCCGCCGACCCGAGCCCGACAGACACAGGCCACCTCGTCAACGGCGCCTACGCGCTCGCCCAGCCACTCCAGCTGCGCGCGAGCGACGCCGCGAATCTCACCACCGCGTTCGTCCCGCTCCCCGGAGCCGACGCCCCCGCGACCCTGCTCAGCTGGGCCGGGCCCGTCAGCAACGACGCGGTGGCCGTCGACTTCAAGCAGTCGATCGGCGCCACCGACCCGCTGCGCACGGGCACCTACGCCAAGACCGTCGTCCTCACCTTGACCACCACCGACCCCTGAGGCCCACGGCCCGCGGTGGGCACGCGCCATTGACCAGATCCCCTGAAGCGCAACCAGGCCGGTGACGCTGAAGCCCTGATCCGAGCGCACCGGGGCGCCGGCGCGGCGTCTCAGTCCATCCGCACGACGCGGTGCACGAGCAGCCCGGTCGCCGCCGAGACGCGGGCGGCCGTCGCCGAGCAGCTCCCGAACCAGTGGTCGCGGCCGCCGCGCCACCACTCGCCCGCGCCCAGCGCCACGATCATCGGCGAGTTCGCGCACAGCGCGCGGTGGCGCTTGTTGCCCGCCATGTGGCCGAGCTCGTGCAGCAGGACGCTCTCGAGGTCGATCTGCGCCAGGCCGGGGTAGGCCGGACCGGGCGCCCAGTCCTCCGCGGGGTTGAGCGCGAGGTCCTGCTCGACCACGCGGCCGCCGCTCGTGAAGTCGGTCTCCACGCCGAGCACTCCCTCCGGCACATCCGCCGAGAAGCCCGCCACGTCGTGACCGTCGCGGACACCCGCGACGAGGCGCGTCCAGCGCGACGCCCGCAGGCCCCAGCGGGCGGCCGTCGACCGCGCCAGCTTGCGCAAGCGGGACTTCGACACCGCGGCCGGGAGGTCCGCCGAGGACAGGAGGAACGTCGTCGAGCCCTTGCGCCCGTAGCGTGGATAGAGGCGTCCGCGCCCGCGGTCGGCCGCGGGCAGCGTGACCACGAGCTTCTGCACCGGCCCGAGTGCCAGGCCGGCCGGCTCCTGGACGTACGCCTGCCAGTAGTAGATCCCCGGCCGGCGGCGCAGCACCGACGTGCTCGGCGCCGTCCAGCCCAGCAGGCCGTCCCCGACGGGCGTGGCCGCCTCGTCGAGCCAGGTCCCGTCCGGCCCCGTGAGCAGCCCCGACGCGTCCGTCTCGAGCGTCCCGGCGATCCGCACCGTCACGCTGCCGGGCGCTGCCGCGGTCCGGAAGGAGAACGTCAGCGGGGCGCCGCGCGAGATCGACGCGGCAGGCCCGACGTACTCGAAGTCCGCCGCCGCGGAGGCGGTGGCGGGCAGCACGAGGCCGGCGACCACGAGGGCGGCGAGGAGGGAACGCATCGCCATCGCCATCGGCGGCGGCTGACGATGGCTTGAGCGCCGCCCGCGCCCGCGCGAGTGCGCACGCGGCGACCCGCGCGCCGGCCGCGCCTACATCGCAACTCCACGCGGCCGGGAGCGCGCTGCCACCGCGACGCCCGGTGGCCCGGACGGCCTTGAGTACCGTTCGACCCGTGGCTCGCGTGCGCCTGGACTCCCTGCTGGCGGAGCGCGGGCTGTTCGAGTCCCGCACCCGCGCGGCCGCGGCGGTGCTCGCCGGGCAGGTGCACCTCGGCCCGGGCCGCCGGCGGGCGGAGAAGCCGGGGCAGCTCGTCGACCAGGCCGTGGAGCTGGCCGTCGAGGGCCCGCCGCCGTACGTGTCACGCGGCGGGGTCAAGCTGGCCAACGCCCTGGACGCGCTCGGCGTCGCGGTGGCGGGACGCGAGTGCCTGGACGTCGGCGCCTCCACCGGGGGGTTCACCGACTGCCTGCTGCAGCGCGGCGCCGCGCACGTCGTCGCCCTCGACGTGGCGTACGGCGAGCTCGACTGGCGCCTGCGCGAGGACCCGCGCGTGACGGTGATCGAGCGTGCCAACGCCCGCGCGCTGACGGCCGAGCAGCTGCGGTACCGGCCGCAGCTCGTGACCATCGACGTCTCGTTCATCTCGCTGGCCAAGGTGCTGCCGGCCGTGCTCGCCGTCGCCGCGCCCGCGTTCGACTGCCTGGCGATGGTCAAGCCGCAGTTCGAGGTGGGGCGCGCGCGGCTCGGCAAGGGCGGCGTGGTCCGCGACCCCGAGCTGCGCCGGGAGGCGGTCGAGGCGGTCGCCGACTGCGCCCGCGGGCTCGGCGCGGCGGTGATGGGCGCCGCACCGTCCGCGCTCGAGGGTCCGTCCGGCAACCGCGAGACGTTCCTGTGGCTGGCCGAGGGGACGCGGCCCGGCGCGACCGGCGAGGTGTCCGCATGGTGAAGTCCGCTGCGGTGCTCACCCACCGCCGCACGCAGGACACGGCCGCGGCGGTCGGCGAGCTGCTCGCCGTCGCGCGCCGCGCCGGCGTCACGCTCCACCTGCCCCGCGACGAGGCGGAGAAGCACGCGCTCACGGACGAGGAAGGCGTGGCCGTCGCGCCCGAGCTGCCCACCGACGTCGACCTCTGCTTCGCCCTGGGCGGCGACGGGACCATCCTGACGGCGCTGCGGCGCTACGCCGGGACCGGGGTGCCGGTGTTCGGCGTCAACTACGGCGAGGTCGGCTTCCTCGCGACGATCGACCCGAACGGCCTCGCCGCCGACTTCGCCCGCGCGTTCGCGGGCGAGTTCGACACGATCAGCCTGCCGACGATCTCGGTCGGGCGGCCCGAGGGCAACTGGAGCGCGCTCAACGACGTGTCCGTGCACCGCAAGGCCGGCCTGCGGGTCGCCGACCTCGCCTATGCCCTGGCCGGCGAGGAGATCGGGCGCGTGCGCTGCGACGGCCTGGTGGTCGCGACGCCCCAGGGCTCGACCGGCTACAACCTCGCCAACGGCGGGCCCGTGCTCGCCTGGGGCGTGGAGGGCTACGTGGTGTCGTTCATCGCGCCCCACTCCCTGACCGCCCGCGCGCTCGTGGTCGCGCCGTCCGACGAGCTGACGATCAACAACGCGTCGCGCGAGGAGCCGGTGGAGATCCACGTCGACGGCCGGCCCACGGTGGAGCTGCCGCCGGGGGAGGACGTCCACGTGGAGTTCGGCCGCGAGCACGGGACCCTCGCGCAGATCCCGGGCGCGTCGTTCTATCACCGCCTGCGCGAGCGCTTCGGCCGGCTGGCGCGCTGATCCGATCGGCTGGCGAGTGGGTGACATGCGACCATCCTGGCGCCATTCGACGCACGAATCACCCCGCAATTGCCACAAATCTGCAACAACTCTGTGCCGAAAGTGCCACAGCCGGCCCTGCCGCCGCGAATCCGTCGGGCACCGCTGGTAGACCCTCTCACGTGTTGCATGAGCTGCGCGTCGAGAACCTCCTGCTGATCGAGCGGGCCGAGCTGTGCCTCGCGCCGGGCCTGAACGTCCTCACGGGCGAGACCGGCGCGGGCAAGACCGTGCTCGCGCACGCGCTCGACCTGCTGCTGGGCGGCAAGCCGCGGCCCGGCATCGTCCGGCCCGGCGCCGCGGAGGCCTACGTCGAGGGCGTCTTCGCCCTGCCGGACGCTCTGCGAGAGCAGCTGGGCGAGCGCATCGCCGAGGACGCGGACGAGCTCGTGCTGGCCCGCCGCGTGAGCGCCGAGGGCCGCACGCGCGCGTATCTGGGCGGCCGCAGCGCCACGGCGGCCGACCTGCGCGACGCCGGAGCGGCCCTGCTCTCCTTCTACGGCCAGCACGAGCACCGCAAGCTGACCCTGGCCTCGGCGCAGCTGGAGATCCTGGACGGGTTCGCCGGCGCCGAGCAGGCCGGCCTGCGCCGCACCTACGGGGAGGCGTACGCGCGCGAGCGTGAGCTGGGAGAGCAGCTGGCGGCGCTGCGCGAGCGCGCCGGCGCGCGGGACCGCGAGCTCGACCTGCTCGAGTGGGAGCTCGCCGAGATCGACCGTGTCGCGCCCAGCGCGGACGAGGAGGCGGGCCTCGCCGCCGAGCGCGGCCGGCTGCGCCACGTCGAGGCGCTGCGGGACGCGGTGGCGGCGGGCGCCGGCGCGCTCGACGGCAGCGCGGGCGACGGCGCCGGAACCGAGGCCGGCGGCGCCGCGCCGGCGCTCGCCGCCGCCGCACAGGCGCTCGAGGCCGTGGGGGGCGTCGACGCGGAGCTCGACGAGTTGGCCACCCGGGTCCGGGCGCTGGCGCTCGAGGCCGACGACCTCGTGCACGATCTGCACCGCTATGCCGAGGGCGTGGAGGCGCCGCCCGGGCGGCTCGACGAGGTGGAGGAGCGCCTCGCCCAGCTCGAGCGGCTCAAGCGCAAGCACGGCGGCACGGTGGAGGCGGTCCTGGCGCATGCGGAGACCTGCCGCCGGCGGCGGGACGAGCTCGCCGGGGCCGAGGAGGCGATCGAGACGGGCGAGCGGGCGCTGGAAGCGGTCCGCGCGGAGCTCACGCGGCTCGCCGCCGGCCTCACCGCCGCCCGCACCCGCGCCGGCGCCGAGCTGGGCGAGGCGGTCCGCGCGCGCCTGGAGGGGCTGGCGATGGAGGGGGCCGAGTTCACGGCGGCGGTCAGCCCGCGGGCCGGGTTCGCGCCCACCGGGGCCGACGAGGTGGAGTTCCTGATCGCACCGAACCCGGGCGTCCCCGCCGGGCCGCTGCGCGAGATCGCCTCAGGCGGCGAGCTCTCGCGCGTGATGCTCGCGCTGATGGGCGTGGCGGCCGAGGCCGGGCCGGCCACGCTGGTGTTCGACGAGGTGGACGCGGGCATCGGCGGCCAGACGGCGCGCGCCGTGGGCGAGCAGCTGCGGGCGCTCGCCGAGGGCCGTCAGGTGATCTGCATCACCCACCTGCCGCAGATCGCCTCGCTCGCCGACCGCCACTTCACGATCGTCAAGGACACATCGGGCGAGACCGCCCGCACGACCGTGACCGCGCTCAGCCGCAGCGACGTGGTGGGGGAGCTGGTGCGCATGTTGGGGGCCGACCGCGGGGACGCGGCCGCCCGTCGTCACGCGAAGGAGCTCCTGAAGGCGGCCTAGTCGCCGCCGGTGGGCTCTCTATCCTCAGGGAGAGCACAAGGAGACGCCATGCCCGAGTCGCCACGAACCCGATACATCTTCGTCACCGGGGGAGTGGTCTCTTCGCTGGGCAAGGGGATCGCCGCATCCTCGCTCGGCCGCCTCCTCGTCTCACGGGGCCTGAAGGTCGCGCTGCAGAAGTTCGACCCGTACATCAACATCGACCCGGGGACGATGTCGCCGTTCCAGCACGGCGAGGTGTTCGTCACCGAGGACGGGGCGGAGACCGACCTGGACCTCGGCCACTACGAGCGCTTCACGGACGCGAACACCTCACGCGGGTCCAACGTGACCGCGGGCGCCATCTACAACTCGGTGATCCGCAAGGAGCGGCGCGGCGACTACCTCGGCGGGACGGTGCAGGTCGTCCCGCACATCACGGACGAGATCAAGCACCGCATCCGGCTGATCGGCGAGACGCAGGACGTCGACGTGGTGATCACCGAGATCGGCGGCACGGTCGGCGACATCGAGTCGCTGCCGTTCCTCGAGGCGATCCGCCAGTTCCCCGTCGACGTCGGCCGCCGCCGTTGCATGTTCATCCACCTGACGCTGGTGCCCTACGTCGGCCATGCGGGCGAACTGAAGACCAAGCCGACCCAGCACTCGGTCAACGAGCTGCGCCGGATCGGGGTCCAGCCGCACGCGCTGGTCTGCCGCTCCGAGAGCCGCCTCGACCGTGAGATCCGCAGCAAGATCGCCCTCTTCGCGAGCCTTCCCGAGGACGCGGTGATCTCGGCCCGCGACGTGGACAACATCTACAAGGTGCCGCTGGTCTTCCGCGCCGAGGGTGTCGACGACCTCGTTCTCGACCACTTCGGGA
>JAICUS010000793.1 GCA_025935735.1 Solirubrobacteraceae bacterium
GAAGCGCACGCCGTTCGCGGCCAGGTGGTCGATGCTCGGCGTGCGGACATCGGGGCGCCCGTAACAGGCCACGTCGGCGTAGCCGAGGTCGTCCGCCAGAATGAAGACGATGTTGGGTGGCCTGGCCGGCGAGGCGCTCTGTCGTTCGACGCCGAGCGCCAGCGCCACCATGCCGCCGGCGGCGCCGCGAACCAGATCACGCCGGGAGATCGGATCGTTTTTCATGGGCCGCGAGCCCTTGGGACGGATGGTTCCAATGTGCGGCCGGTCTATCCGGCGCGCCAGCGTTCGGGCAGGGGCACCCGGCGGGGCGCAGCGTCTGCCGCGGCGTTCGCGCATGCGAGAAGGACGGCGCGACACTGACTGGACTTCCGTTCACGCACTTTCCTGCGGCAGAGGCCGGTCAGTCCTTCGGCCTCGTCAGCGCGACGAAATCCGCGCGGGATCGCAGTGCCACGAGGGCAGGATCGCGGTGGATCCATGCCGGCCAGGCACCGTGGTCGAGCGCCTCGCGCACCCGCGCCACCGCGTCGTCCCGGCGCCCCAGCAGCGCCGCGAGATGCGCCCGGTGGACGTCGGCGCTCCAGCCCACCCGCGCGACCGGCTGGGCCGCCAGCCACCGGTCGAGCGAGTCGGCCCGGGCGGTGTCGCCCTGCCGCGCGGCGAGCGAGGCCAGCTCGCCCACCACGTCCACGTTGGCCGAGTCGTCGGCCAGCAGATGGCGCGCGAGCGTGTCGGCGTCGGCAATCTGCCCCACCATCTCCAGCGCCCAGCTCATGACCAGGCGTTCCTCGAAGGTGGCGCGCTCGTCCGCGCGCTGGCCGCGGTACCAGGCCACCGACCGCATCGCGGCCTGGCGCGACGCGGTGGTGTCGCCGTGCACGGCCAGCTCGCACGCGACCCACCAGGCGATCCATCCCGGCGTCGCGTCGTACTGCGGGCGGCCGTCCGTGAACGGCGCGAGGCCGATGTTGTTGACGGTCTCGACCGGCAGCGGGAGCGCGCTGTCGAGCACGGCGAGCGCCGCCGTCGGGCGGCCCAGCGCCGCCAGCGCGGACGCCCGGTACCAGGCGCGCGTCAGCGGGGCGCTGCCGGGCATGCGGTCGGCGGTGGCCAGCTCCTCGGTGTGGCGCCCGAGCATGTGCAGCGCGCCGGTGATGCCCCCCCAGTAGCCCACGTGGGCCGTGTCGGTGCTGTAGGCGAGATCGACCCTCGGGTCGATGCGGCGAAGCAGCCGGAGCGCCGTGGTGGGACGATTGGCCCAGTTGGCCGCCGCGGCGGCCGACGCGAGCGCGCCGGTGGTGCGCGGCAGCAGCTCCGCCCGCTCGATCGACAGGCGCAGCATCTCCTCGTTGCTGCCATGACACTTCACCGAGGAGATCTCGATCGAGAGCCGGTCGACCCGATCGAGGGGCCGTGCCGCGAGGACGCGGGCGAGCGAGTCGACCAGGCTGCAATGGCTGTAGTTGCTCCCGGTGGCCGCGGCCGAGAGCAGGGCGGAGACGAATCCGGTGTCGCGTCGCGCGGCGCCGAGGAAGAGGGTCTCGGCTCGCGCCTTGTCGCCGTGCCAGAAGGCGTCCCAGCCCTCGATGTAGGCCTGGTAGGCGTCGAACGGGGGAATGTCCTCGCTCGTGGCGAGCGTGCCGGCCGCGTGCAGGTCCACCAGGGTGGCGAGGGCGGTCATGACCCGGCCCCTGAGCTCGTCGATCCCGGCCACCGGGTCCCGGGTGGTCGCGAGCACCGGTCCGACGGCCTTCGCGATGCGTCCCGTGCGGGCATCGGTGATGGCCGCCTGGAGAAACAGCGTGTCGCCCGAGCGGTAGTAGGCGCCCGTGACCACGAGGCCGGCGCCGGTGCGGCGCGCCAGCACGAGCGGGTCCGCCGCCGCGGCCGAGTCGAGGCGGCCCTGCTCCAGCGCCGCGCTCGGGTCCACCACGTCCACCAGCCGCGTGCGGAGCAGGCCCTGCGAGAGCCAGTCCTGCGCCATGCGTCCGAGCGGCTGGAGCGAGGCATCGCCGGTGCGGTTGTCGAACGCCGACACCAGCACCCGGCGGGGGACCGCCGCGCTCTGGCGGTGAGACGCGATCGCCGCGCGGACGGCGAGCACCGACCCCGCGGCGACCAGCAGCACGATCGCCGCCCCGAGCGCGACCCGGCGCCGCCGTCGGGATGACGCGCCGGACCCGACGGGCCCGGCCGCTTCTCCGAGTCGAGCGGCTTCCCCGAGTCCAGCGGCTTCC
>JAICUS010000139.1 GCA_025935735.1 Solirubrobacteraceae bacterium
CCGGCCTGCACGCGCCGGAGACCGACGCTCACGCCGGGGGGCTCGAGACGAGCCAGATCCTCCACGTGCACGGGGACGTCGACTTCCCGCCCGACCTCGAGGGATACGTGGCCGCGGAGCCGGGCTGGCTGGAGCGGTTGACGGCGGAGGGCATGAAGGCGCTCAGCCCGAACGGCATCCTCGGCCGCCCCGCCGGCGCAAACGCCGAGGCGGGCGCCGCGATCTGCGCGGCACTGGCCGACGAGCTGGCCAACTGGGTGAGATCTTCTCGCCTAGACGAGCGATATTCGCGTTGACTTAACGCGATAAGATGTTATCTTCTCGCACATGGTTGAGGAGAGAGACCAGGCGCCGTCCGCCGCGCATCGTCGCGACCTGATCGTGCAACTCCTTCTCGACCAGGACAGCGTCACGGTCAAAGAGCTCACCGAGCGCTTCCAGGTGAGCACGATGACCGCCCATCGCGACCTCGACGCGCTCGCCGAGCGCGGCGTCCTGCGCAAGGTCCGCGGCGGCGCGACGGCGCAACCCACCGCGCTCTACGAGAGCTCGCTGACATTCCGGCTGAGCGAGAACCGCGCGGCCAAGGACCGCATCGCGCAGGCGGCGGCCGCGCTCGTCGAGCCGGGCTCGAGCGTCGTCCTGGATGACTCGACCACCGGGTTGGCCATGGTGCCCTACCTCGCCGCCATCCCCGAGCTGACCATCGTCACCACGTTCGTCTCGATCGTCGAGACCGTGGCGCGGCTGACCGACGGGGCGATCGACCTGATCGGCATCGGCGGCGCCTATGACCCGAAGTACCACGCCTTCGGCGGCGTGATGGCCGAGCAGGCGCTGCGCAACCTGCGCGTCGACCGCTGCTTCATGGCCTGCCTGGTCGACGTCCGGCGCGGCGTCTTCCACCGCGAGCCCGAGCAGGCCGCGCTGAAGCGCACCATGCTCGAGATCGCCGACGACTGCACGCTGCTGGCCGACGCCTCGAAGTTCTCCAAGCGCGGCATGCACCGCATCGCCGGCCTGGACGCGTTCCAGCGCGCCGTGGTGGACGGCGGAACCGACGCGGACGACCTCGGCGCGCTGCACGCGCTCGGGCTCGACGTGATCGTCGCGGAGGCCCGCTGACATGCGGCTCGAGATGCGGGGGATCGTCAAGGCGTTCCTCGGCGTGCAGGCGCTCAACGGCGTCTCGCTGACCGTCGACGCCGGGCAGATCCTCGCCCTGGTGGGCGAGAACGGCGCCGGCAAGTCGACCCTGATCAAGATCCTCTCCGGCGCGCAGCGGCCGGACGCGGGCGAGATCCGGATCGACGGCGAGCCGGCGGAGATCCACACGCCCGCCGACGCCGAGCGCTTCGGCATCGCCACGGTCTACCAGGAGCTCAACCTGTTCCCGTACCTGTCGGTGGCCGAGAACCTGCTGTTCGGCCGCTACCCGAGGCGCCGGGGCGGCATCATCGACTGGCGCGGCGGCCGCCGCGAGGCCGAGCGGTTCCTGCAGTCGATGGGCGTCGATCTGGCGCCCGACCGGCCGGTCGCCGAGCTCAGCATCGCCGAGCGCCAGATGCTGGAGATCGCCAAGGCGCTGCACCGGCGCGTGCGCATCCTCATCCTCGACGAGCCGACCGCCGTGCTCGGCGGCCACGACGTCGAGCAGCTGCTCGGCATGGTGCGGTCGCTGCGTGAGCACGGGGTGGCCACGATCTTCATATCGCACCGGCTGGACGAGATCTTCGGCCTGGCGGACCGCTACACCGTGCTCAAGGACGGCGAGCCCGCCGGCTCGGGCGACCTGCGCGACACCGACGAGGACGCGCTCGTGTCGATGATGGTCGGGCGCGAGCTGCAGTCGCTCGGGGCCCCCGAGACGGCTCCGGGGGCGGAGGCGCTGCGCGTCGAGGGATTGACGCGCGAGGGCGTGCTGCGAGACATCCACTTCAGCGTGCGCCGCGGCGAGGTGGTCGGCGTGGCCGGTCTGCGCGGCGCGGGCCGCACGGAGATGGCCCGGGCGATCTTCGGCGCCGATCCGGTGGACGCGGGCCGCATCCTGCGCGACGGCGAGGCGGTCGAGATCGGCTCGCCGGCCGACGCGATCGGCCACGGCATCGGCCTCGTCCCGGAGGACCGCAAGGGCCAGGGGCTGCTGATGAACCTCTCGACGGCTCGCCGCCGGCTACAAGCGCAGGCTCGACATCCGCGTCGCCGACGTCGGCTCGCCCGTGGGGACCCTGTCGGGCGGCAACCAGCAGAAGGTCGTGCTCGCCAAGTGGCTCGACCTCGGCGGCGTCTCGGCCGCAACCGCCCGCCGAACCGTCTTGCGATGCAGCCCCGTCCGCTTGCTGATCTCCCGGATCGACAACCCGTCAACCCGGTGCATCCGCCTGACCTCAGCCCACTGCTCCACCCCGACCACACGCCTTCCTCCTCGCCGATCCGCAGATCAAGCGAGGGTCCGGACCCGGCCGGACGAACCCGACCCCGCGCCAGGTGGGTCACTTTTGAACCGGCGCACGTGGGTCACTATTCAGCCGGCGCCCACAGGCCGAGACTCCGGAGTCCGCAGTCATTGAGGTCGCTCGGACGTGTCCGCCGAGAAGTGGCAGGCCGCATGCCATCTGACCCCACCTTCGCGGCGATGTTGGCCGCGCCGGTGGGAGTGATCCTCTTGCCCAAGGGCCGCCCGAGCGGGCAGGCCACGCGAGCGCCCGGCCGCGAGGCGCCACACGCGGGCGCGTGCCGCGGGACGCGCTTCCGCTCGGCGGGCTTGACCGGGCGAAACCGACGAGCGGCCGCGGCGCTCCGACCGGGGCCGGGGCGGGGCGACCGTCCACGTTCCACTCGCCACGGCGCCGCGCGAACGCCTCGGTTTCCGGCCGCCGGGGCGCGCCTTGACTCACCGCAGCGACCTCTCGGTTCGGAAGCCGGAACGATCCAGGCCTGCGGGCTCACGCTCGGCGCTGTAGAGCGACGCTCGCTTCTCTGAGTTGGTCTCAGTTCCGCTCAGTTGGACCCCGGATTGGACCCCGACCAGCGCGCGAGCCGCTCAGCTGGTGCCGTTGAGGATGACCAGACGCTCCTCGGTCATCTCTCGCACGGCGTACAGCGGGCCTTCGCGTGTGTTGCCGGATTCCTTGATGCCGCCGTACGGCATCTGATCGAGCCGATAGCTCGGCGACTCGTTGATGGTCACGCCACCGAACTCGAGCCGCGCCGCGGCGCGGATCGCGCTCGTGACGTCGAGGGTGTAGATGCCGGCCTGCAAGCCGTATTCGGTCTCGTTGGCGAGGTCGACCGCCTCCTCGAGTGAGCCGACCGAGGTGACGGAGACGAGGGGGCCGAAGATCTCACGGCGGTAGACCTCGCTGTCGCGCGGCACGTCCGCCAGCACCGTCGGCTGCAGGTGGCCGTGCTCGCCGACGCCGCCGGCCAGCCGGCGCGCGCCGGCGGCCACCGCGGCCTCGATCGAGGCGATCACGCGCTCGCGGGCCCCGACGTTGATCATCGGCCCGAGAGCGGTCGCGGGATCGAGCGGGTCGCCCAGCGCGGTGCGCCGCGCGGCGGCGGCGAGCAGTTCCGAGAAGCGCTCGGCGACCGATTCGTGGACCAGCACGCGCTGGACCGAGATGCACGACTGGCCCGCGAAACCGAAGCCGGTACGCGCGGCCGCGTCGGCAGCGGCCTCGAGATCCGCGTCCGCGCACACGATCAGCGGCGTCGAGTTGCCCAGCTCGAGCAGCACTCGCTTGCGCGGCGCGCGCTCGCGCAATGACCAGCCGATCGCGCTCGAACCGGTGAACGTGAGCACCCGGACGCGCGGATCCTCGACCAAGACGTCGACGACCGGCTCCGGCCGGCCGGAGCAGACGACCGACAGCCAGCCGGCCGGCAGGCCGGCGTCGATCAGGATCTCGCCCAGCAGCAACGCCGCCAGCGGCGCCTTGTCCGCCGGCTTGAGCACGACGGCGCAGCCGCCCGCCAGCGCGGGCCCGATCTTGTGCGCCGCGAGGTTGAACGGGAAGTTGAACGGCGTGATCGCGCCGACGATGCCGATCGGGACGCGCAGCGTGAAGCCCAGGTGGCCGCGGCCGCCGGGATGGCCCTCCAGCGGGATCGCATCTCCGGCGAGCGTGCGCGCGGCCACGGCCGAGTAGCGCAGCGTCATCGCGCAGCGCGCGGCCTCGACGCGCCCCGCCGAGAGCGGCTTGCCCACCTCGAGCGCGAGCAGCCGGGCGACCTCGTCCGCGCGCGCCTCCACGGACGCCGCCGCGCGCTCGAGGATCGCGGCGCGCTCGTCGAGCGGCAGCCCCGCGGTCATCGCGGCCTGCGCCGCGTCGATCGCGGCCCGCGCGTGCGTGGCCCCACCCGAGCTGACCTCGGCCACCAGCCGCCCGTCCCACGGCGAGCGCACGGAGAACGTCTCGCCGGTGGTGACCCATTCGCCGGCCGCGAGCATCGGCCAGGTGCGCGCGCCGTCAGCGGTCTCGATGGTCACTCGTACCACGCGTCCGGGGCGAGGCGGGTGCGCTCGGCGAAGCTCAGGTCGTGCGTGGCCACGAGCTCGGCGTCCAGCTCGCGCTCCAGCGCCTCGATCCGCTCCCAGCTCGCCACCATGTGGTCGGGGCTCCAGACCACCGCGGGCAGCGCCCGCGCGCGCATCTTCTCGACCAGATAGGCGGCATCGGCCAGCAGGATCACGGTGCGGCTCTCGAGCTTGACGACCAGCGACTGGTGGCCCTTGGAGTGCCCCGGCGTCGGGATCAGCACGAGCCTGCCGTCGCCGAACAGGTCGTGCTCGCCGTCGACCTCGAGCCAGCGCACGCCCGGCACGTCGAAGTCGGCCTTCACGTAGAGGCCCGCTTGGTAGACGGGCGGGTCGAGGGCAAAGGCGAGCTCGTCGCGCTGGACCACGACCGGCGTCCCCGGGAAGAACTCGATCCCCCCGGCGTGGTCGTAGTGCAGGTGCGACTGGACGACGTGGCTGATGTCGCCCGCGCCCAGCCCGACCTTCGCCAGGTGGTCGAGCACCCCGTCCTCGGGGGACATCTTGATCTCCCAGTTGTCGGCCTCGTCGCCCAGCCGCGCGCGCGGATCGGTCGCCAGCGACGGGTGCGCGCCGGAGTCGAAGAGCACGTTGCCCTTCTCGTGCTGGACGAGGTAGAAGAAATACGGGATGTCGATCTTGGTGCCGACGCCGGGGTCGAAGGGGTCGAACGCGGCCATGTCCGCGGTCTCTCCGCCGCAGTGGAACGCATAGATCCTCATCGCGCACCCTCCATTGCGATCTCCGTGAGGGCCGCTCGCAGCCGCGGGCGGGCGCGCAGCAGGTCGAGCGCGTACGCCCCGCGGTCGGCGGCGTAGCCGTTGCCGATCAGCAGCCGGGCCGTGGACCGCGTGCCCTCCGCGCCGAGCGCGGCGGCGGAGAAGCTCGTGGCCATCGAGAACAACAGCACGGCGCCATCCGGTTTGGTGGCCAGCACTGCGCCCATCTCACACCCCGGGCGGTCGACCACCACGACGGTCAGGTCGGCCGGCGCCACCGCACGCTGTACGGCCAGCGCGTCGGATGCGTCGGCCTCCACCAGCGCGGCGCCGAGCCCGGCCCGGCCCGCGCGGCCCAGCGCGGCCGGCGAGATGTCGGTCAGCGTGACCCGGCCGGCGAGCCCGACGGCGTCCTCGGCCGCCGCGGCGGCGAGCAGCCCGGCGCGGCCGGCGCCCAGGATGAGCACGTGCGCGCCGCGGCGGGCCAGCTCGCGCGTGTGCGATGCCGCGCCGTAGACGTCCAGCGCGGCCAGCGCGACGCCCGGCTCCAGGTCGTCCGGCACGCCGATCCACGGCAGGCCGGCGGCGATGATCGCGCGCCCGCGCACGGGTATCTGGGGCGAGGCGGCGGCCAGCGGGCCGATGCTCTCCAGCCGTAGCGGGGTGAGGCTGAGGGAGGCCACCGAGGCGATCCGGTCGCCCACCCGCAGCCCGTCGGCCGGGAACCGGTCGCCGATCTCGGCCACGCGCCCGGCGAGGATCCCGCCCGACCCGGTAACCGGATTGTGCATCTTCCCCCGACGCCCGACGATGCCCGCGATCGCCTCGCCGATCGCCTCGGCGTCGCCGCCGCAGGCCTCGCGCAGCTGATGGTGGCTGGTGGCGTCGAGGTTGAGCAGCTCGACGTCAACAGCCAGCTCGGCGGCGCCCGCGGGAGTCTCCGCGTCCAGGCGCTCGGCGGCCTGGGGGAGCACGCCGGGGGGCGCGAGCACGCGGCCCGCGCCCAAGCGTTCGGCCAGGGCGAGCTCCTCCACGGCCGCATCGTATACGGTCTACAATCTGGCCGCCCGAGAGGAGACCATGCGCTGCGCAGTGGATACCGGAGGGACGTTCACGGACCTTGTGATCGACGACGGGGCGTCGCTGCGCCTGTTCAAGAGCTCGACGGTTCCACAGGACCCCGCGCGCGGGGTGCTGGACGTGATCGGCGTCGCGGCGCGGGCCATGGACGCCGAGCCGCACGACCTGCTGGCGCTCACCGACCTGTTCATCTACGGCACGACGCACGCCACCAACGCCGTGCTCACGCGCTCGACCGCCCGCACGGCATTTCTCACCACCGCCGGCCATCCCGACATCCTCGTGTTCCGCGAGGGCGGGAGGGTGCGGCCGTTCGACTTCACCCGCCGCTATCCCGACGCCTACATCCCGCGCTCGCTGACCTTCGAGGTGCCGGAGCGCATCGGCTCGGCCGGAGAGGTTGTGCGCGAGCTCGACGAGTCCGCGACCATCGCGCTCATCGAGCGCCTCGCGGCGCTGGACGTTGAGGCCGTGGCGGTATGCCTGCTCTGGTCGACGGTCAACCCGGTGCACGAGCGGCGGGTCGGGGAGCTGCTCGCCGAGCACCTCCCCGGAGTCCCGTTCACGCTCTCGCACGCGCTCAACCCGACGCTGCGCGAGTACCGCCGTGCCGCCTCTGCGGCCATCGACGCGTCGCTGAAGCCGCTGATGAGCGCGCACCTGGCCACGCTGGAGGCACGGCTGCGCAGTGCCGGTTTCGCCGGGCGGCTGCTCGTGGTCACCGCGAGCGGCGGCGTGCTCGACGCCGAGACGATGGCCGCCGCGCCGATCCACTCGATCAACTCCGGCCCGGCCATGGCCCCGGTCGCCGGCCGCGTGTACGCGCGTCGCGAGGCCGGTGCGCAGACCGCGGTGGTGGCCGACACGGGCGGGACCAGCTACGACGTCGGCCTGGTGCGCCAGGACCGCATCCCGTGGACGCGCGAGAGCTACCTGGGCGCGCAGTACGAGAGCGACCTCACCGGGTTCGCCTCCGTGGACGTCAAGAGCATCGGCGCCGGCGGCGGCAGCGTCGCGTGGGTCGACGACGGCGGGCTGCTCCGCGTCGGCCCCCAGAGCGCGGGCGCGGTGCCCGGTCCCGCCTGCTACGGCCGGGGCGGCACGCGCCCGACGCTGACCGACGCCGCCGTGGTGCTCGGCTACATCGACCCGGAGTACTTCCTGGGCGGCTCGATCGCGCTCGACGCGGCGGCGGCCCGCGCCACGCTGGAGCGCGACGTCGCCCGCCCGCTCAGCCTGGGACCTGAGGAGGCGGCGCTCGCCGTGCTCCGGCTGGCCACCGAGAAGATGGTCGCGGCGATCGACGAGATCACGCTCAACCGGGGCATCGACCCCCGCGCCGCGGTGCTGGTGGCCGGCGGCGGCGCCGCCGGGATCAACGCCGTGGCGATCGCGCGCCGGCTCGGCTGCGCGCGGGTGGTCCTGCCCGATCTGGGTGCCGCGCTCAGCGCCGTCGGCGCGTTGCTGTCCGACCTCACGGCCGAGTACGGCGCCACGTTCCGCGCGTTCAGCGACGCGTTCGACCACGACGGCGCCAACCGCATCCTCGGCGACCTCGCCGGGCGCTGTCGCGCCGTCGCGGCCGGCCCGGGCGCGGGGTCCGCGGAGACCAGGATCGAGCTCGCCGCCGAGGCGCGCTACCCCGGTCAGGTCTACGAGCTGGAGATCCCGCTGCGTGGCGAGCGCCTCGACGGCGCGGCGGATCTCGAGGCGCTGCGCACGGATTTCCACGACCACCACCTGGACGTGTTCGCCACCTGCGACCGCGAGTCGCCGATCGAGGTGGTGGGCTGGCGAGCCCGCGTGCAATGTCGGCTGCACGCGGCGCCGCAGATCGCCCATGCCGCGGACGACGGGGACGGGCAGCCTCGCACGCGCCGCGCCTGGTTTGCCGGCACCGGCCCGGTCGAGGCCCCGGTGCACCGCTTCGAGTCACTGGCCCAGGGCGCCGATGTGCATGGCCCGGCGATCGTCGACTCGGCCGTGACCACGATCGTCATCGACCCGGGCGCGGTGGCGACGCGCTCGCCGGGCGGCAGCCTGGTGGTCGAACTCGAGCCGAACGCCCGCATCGCCGACCCGCTCGCGGAGGACGTACCCGCATGACACTCGACAGCGTCGACCTCGCGGTCATCAGCAACCGCTTCGAGGCGGCCGTGCTGGCCATGATGAACACGTTGCTGCGCACGGCACGCTCGGGCGTGATCAACAACGGCCGCGACTTCTCCTGTTGCCTGGTCACGGCCGGCGACGAGCTCCTGGCCATGGCCGAGAGCCAGCCGATCCACGTGCTCAGCGGGCCCGACCTGATGGCCCGGGTGATGAAGGAGTTCCACCCCGACCTGCGCCGGGGCGACGCGTTCCTGCACAACTCGCCCTACCACGGGAACTCGCACGCGGCCGACTACACGGTCCTCGTGCCCGTGATCGACGACGACGGCGTGCACCGCTTCACCGTGCTGGCCAAGGCGCACCAAGCCGACTGTGGCAACGGCCTGCCCACCACCTACGCGGCCGAGGCCCGAGACGTCTACGAGGAGGGCGCGCCGATCTTTCCGTGCGTGCGGGTGCAGCAGGAGTACCGCGACGTCGCCGACGTGATCCGCATGTGCCGCATGCGCATCCGCGTGCCCGACCAGTGGTGGGCCGACTACCTGGCCCTCGTCGGCGCGGCGCGGATCGGCGAGCGGCGCGTGCTGGCGCTCGGCGACGAGCTGGGCTGGGACGTGCTGGAGGAGTACACGCGCGGGTGGTTCGACTACTCCGAGCGGCGTATGGAGGCAGCGATCCGCCGGCTGCCCAAGGGCCGGATCACCACGCACACCGCGCACGACCCGTTCCCCGGCGTGCCGGACGGGATCCCCGTGACCGTCCACCTCGACGTGCGCAGCGACGCGGGCGTCGTCGAAATCGACCTGCGCGACAACCCCGACTGCCAGCCGTGCGGGCTCAACCTCACCGAGTCCACCGCGCGCACCGCGGCGATGCTGGGCATCTTCAACGCGATCGGCCGCGAGGTCCCCCCGAACGCGGGCAGCTTCCGGCGCCTGCGCATCCTGCTGCGCGAGAACTGTGTGGTCGGCGTGCCGCGCCACCCGGTGAGCTGCTCCGTGGCCACCACCAACCTGGCCGACCGCGTCGGCAACGCGGTCCAGCGCGGGTTCGCCGAGCTGGCCGACGGCGTCGGCCTGGCCGAGGTCGGGCTCAGCCTGCCCGCGGCCTGGGGCGTGATCTCGGGGACAGACCCGCGCGCGGGCGGCCGGCCCTTCATCAACCAGCTGATCCTCTCAGGCGTGACCGGCGGCCCCGGCGGACCGGACGCCGACGGCTGGCTCACGCTGGGCGGGATCGGCGACGCCGGCCAGCCGTTCCGCGACAGCGTGGAGATCGACGAGCTCGCCCAGCCGATCCGGATCCTCGAGCAGCGCATCGTGTCCGACAGCGAAGGACCAGGGCGCCACCGCGGCGCTCCGGCCGCCTACGTCGAGTACGGCCCGGTGGACACGACGATCGAGGTCATGTTCGCCAGCGACGGCAGCCTCAATCCGGCGCGCGGGGCGCACGGCGGCCACGACGGCGAGCCGGCGCAGCAATTCAAGCGCGACCGAGATGGCAATCTCGTTGCGCTCGATCCCTACGTGCGGGCGCAGCTGGCGCCGGGGGAGACGATCGTGTCGATCTGCTGCTCCGGGGGCGGTTACGGCGACCCGCGCGAGCGTGATCCGGAGCTGGTGGCGAGCGACGTGGCCGACGGGTGGCTCTCGCCCGCGCGCGCCCGCGAGGTCTATGGCGTGGCGCTGGATGTGGACGGCCGCCCGGACCGCGCGGCGACCGACGCGCTCAGGCGCTGATCGCGCCGCCCAGCAGCCGCGGCGGGATCGCGTCGCGGGCGAACACGTCGTTGAACGTCTCGCGCCGGCGGATCAGGTCATGGCCGCCACCGCCCACCAGCACCACCGCGGGGCGGCCGATCGAGTTCGCGTTGGAGGCCTCGCCGTCGGCGTAGGCGCCGGTGTCGAGGATGGCCAGCAGGTCGCCGGCCTCGACCGGCCCGAGCGCCACCTGCGAGCCCACGATGTCGAGCACGCACAGAGGCCCGACCACGTCCGCCACCTCCTCGGCACCGGTGCGCTCGCGGACGGGCACGATCGCGTGGGCGTCCAGCGGCGAGCGCGACATCCCCAGGTGGGAGATCGCCGCGTCGATCTCGATCCATCGCCGGTCGGCCGATGCCTTGACGGTGCCGACGCGAGCCAGCGTGAGCCCGGCGCTGCCGGCGATGTAGCGGCCCGGCTCCAGCCCGAGCACGGGCGCGGGCAGCGCGTGTGCAGCCAGGCCGGCGGCCAGGGCGCCGCACAGGGCCTCGGCGTACGCCTCGATGGGCGCCACGAAGTCGTCGTCCACCCGCGGCCACCGCCGGCCGCCCGCGTTGCGGAAATACGGGTCGCGCCCCTGGGTGAAGCCGCCGCCGACGGTCAGCGTCCCGGGGCTCCAGCCTGCCTCGGCCTGCAAGGCGGCCAACGTGGCCACCAGTGCGTCCGCCAGCTCGGCGTACAGCGCCGGGTCGGGCACATGGCGGCCCAGGTGGCAGTGCAGCCCGGTCAGCGTCAGCTCGGGATGGCTCGCGATCTCGCGCGCGGCCGCGACCGTCTCGGCGGGTCCCAGGCCCCACTTGGAGCGCTCGGTGTAGCTGCCCACGGTGCCCGGGCCGAGCTCGGTGACGCGGTCGGCCAGCGGCGCCGGATCGGGCTTGGTGCGGATGCCGACGCGCACGGACCGTCCCTCGGCGCGGGCGATCGCGGCGATCCGCTCGGGCTCGGAGAGGTCGTCGACGTTGATCCGGGCGCCGCAGCGCACCGCGGCCAGCAGCGCGGCGTGGTCCTTGTTGTTGCCGTTGAGCACCAGCGTGGACGGGGGCGTGCCGGCCAGCATCGAGGCCTGCAGCTCGTGCAGGCCCAGGCAGTCGCCGTGCGCACCCTCGTCGGCCAGCACCCGGCGGATGGCCAGCGCGGGGTTGGCCTTGATCGCGTAGCAGACCTCCACCCCGGCCGGCCAGCGCTCCGCGAAGGCGTCGCGGATGCGGCGGTAGTTGGCCCGCAGGCGCGCCTCGGAGATCACGTGCAGCGGCGTGCCGTGCCGCGCGACCAGATCACCCAGGCGAACGCCGTCGACGCACAGCTCGCCGTCGCCGTCGCGGGCGAGGAAGCTGTCCAGCGCCACTTCCGTGGTCGACGTCATGGATCTTTGTAGACTGTAGACGATCTGACGCCAGGAGGGGGCATGACCGCGACCGGCCGGCTCACTGAGCCTCGACAGTTCCCGCAGGACGTCCGCCGCGAGTACCGCACGATCGTGCGCGGCTCCGGGATCC
>JAICUS010000524.1 GCA_025935735.1 Solirubrobacteraceae bacterium
CAGGTGCCGATGCCCGACGACATCCAGGTCCGGCCCGCCCTGGCCGGCGGCGTGTCCTCCCTGGAGGTCAGCGCCGGCAGCGAGCTGGGCACCGCGATCCTCTACCTGCACGGCGGCGGCTACATCGTCGGCTCGTCCTACGGCTACCGGCAACTGGTCGGGGCGCTCGTCGCCGCGGCGGGGGTCGACGCGCTCGTGCCGGACTTCCGGCTCGCGCCCGAGCACCCGTTCCCCGCCGCGGTCGAGGACGCGCTGAGCGCCTACCTGTGGCTGGCCGAGCAGCATCCTGCAGTCGTGCTGGCCGGCGACTCGGCCGGCGCCGGGCTGGCCTTCTCGCTGCTGGTCACGCTGCGCGCGCGGGACCTGCCGCTGCCCGCGGGCACGGTGTGCCTGTGCCCGGGCTTCGACCTGACCGTCACGCCGGAGCTCAGCAGCGGCCACTCGGAGACCCTGTCGATGCTGCGGCGCGGCGCCGAGGCCTACCTGGCCGGCCACCCGCCGGACGACCCCATGGTCAACCCGCTGGCGGCGGACCTGACCGGGCTGCCGCCGCTGCTCGTCCAGACGGGCACGGGCGACTTCGCGCTGCCGCAGGCGCGGGCGCTGGCCGACCGGGCCTCGGGGTGCGGCGTCGACGTGCGCCTGGAGCTCTACCCGGCCGACACGCACGTCTTCCACGTCTTCTGGTCCTTCCTGCCGGAGGCGGCCGACGCGCTGGCCCAGGCCGGCGAGTTCATCCGCGAGGTGCTGGCCGGTGCGCGCGCAGCTGCGGCTCCGGAGCGCCAGCGCTGACCTGATCTGGCCGCCCGGCGACGCGGCGGCCGTGACGGTGTTGCTGGACGGCGACGCGCGGCTGGGCGGCTCGCTCGCCCGCGCGCTGGGCACCGTGGTGCTGCGCGTGCCCGCGGGCGAGGGCGCCGCTGCGCTCGAGTGGGCGGCCGACCACGCGGGGGAGCTCGGGGGCGGGTCCCTGATCCTCGCCGGCGCGGGCGGGGCGGCGGATGCGGCGCTCGCGCTGGCCCGCCAGGCCCGCGACGACGGCTGGCCGGCGCTCACCCGCCTGGTCCTCGTCGATCCGCGGCTGTCCTGCGCGCCGCCGGACCTCGCCGGGTTGGCGCCGGCCGTGGTCGTCGGCGCGGACGGCGGGGCGCTCGCCGACGTACAGTGGCCGGCCGTGAGCGACCTTCCCCGCAGCGCCCGCCGCGTCCGCGACGCCCTGCTCGCCCTCGGCCTGCCGGCGGACATCGTGCGGCTCGCCGACTCCACGCGCACCGCGCCGGAGGCGGCCGCGGCCGTGGGCTGCGAGCTCGGCGCGATCGTCAAGTCGCTGGTCATGCGCGGCGCGTCGAGCCACGCGCCGGCGCTGGTGCTCGTCTCGGGCGCCAACCGCGCGGACGAGGCGCGGCTCACCGCCGCACTGGGCGAGGAGATCGAGCGCCCGGACGCCGCCTACGTCCGCGAGGTCACGGGCTACTCGATCGGCGGCATCCCGCCGGTCGGCCATCCGGCGCCGCTGCGCACGCTGCTCGACGAGGACCTGCTGCGCTTCGAGGTCGTCTGGGCGGCGGCCGGCCACCCGCACGCGGTGTTCCCGATCGCGCCGTCCGCCCTGGCCGAGGCCGCGGGCGCGACCGTCATCCGGCTCGCCGCGCCGCCTCCAGGATCCGCCGCAGGGTCTTGAGGTCGTCTGCGCCGAGCTCGGTCAGCGCATCCGGGGGCGTGGCCAGGATCGCGTCCGCCCTGCGGGCCAGCGCCTTGCCCTTGCGGGTGGCCTCGACCACCTTCGCGCGCCCGTCGGTGGGGTGCGGTTTGCGCCGCACGAGCCCCTGGGCCTCGAGGTCGGACACCAGCACGGTGGCGTTCGGCGGGTCGATGCCCATCGCCTCGGCGAGCTCGCGCATGGACATCGGCCGGCGGGCGAGCCGGCGGATCGCCCGCGTCCGGCCGAAGCTCATGCCGAGCGCGTCGGAGACCTCGCGCCGGCGCGTGTTGTCCAGCACCACGTCGGTCATCAGCAGCCAGACATCGCGCGCGGCGTCGCTCATCCCTCGCTGAGCCTAGGCGACGCGGCGGTCCGCCGGGCCCCGGCGCTGGTGGCCACGAGCCCCAGCGCCAGCACGGCTGCGCCGCAGGCCACGAGCACCCACCAAGCGGCCGCGGTCGCCCCCACGACCGCCACCCCGAGCGTCTGCCCGACCTGCCGGGACGTCGTGGCGATGGCCGCCGCCACGCCCGCCTGCGCGCGCGGCATCCCGGACACGGCGGCGTTGGTCACCGGCGCGTTGACGAACCCGAGCCCGATCCCGAAGACGACGTAGGCGGCCATCAGCTGGACGGTGGACGTCGCCGGCCCGATCCCGGTCAGCAGCGCGCAGGCGGTCGTCATGCAGACGCCGGCGATGAGGAGCGGGATGCGCGGCCCGCGGCGGCCGACGATCCGGCCGGAGATCGGCGACGCCACCACGGTCATGGCGGCCAGCGGCACGGTGGCCAGCCCGGCGTGCACCGGCGAGAGGCCGCGGACCTGCTGCAGATACAGCGTGTTGAGGAACAGGAAGCCGCCGAACGTGGCGAACGCGGCCACGGCGATGCCGACCGCCGACGCGAAGGGCACCGAGCGGAAGAACCGGAGCTCGACCAGCGGCTCGCGGCGCCTGGGCTCGTACGCCAGCAGGGCGGGCAGCGCGACCGCGGCCGCTCCCAGCGCGGCGATCACCGGGGCCGACGACCAGCCGCGGGCCGGTCCCTCGATGATCCCGTAGGTCAGCCCGGCCAGGAGGACGATCACCAGCGCCTGCCCGACGGGGTCGAACCGCCGCGGCCGCGGCGCCCGCGACTCCGGCACGAACCGGAGCGTGAGCGCGATCGCCGCCAGGCCCACCGGCAGGTTGACCCAGAAGATCGCCCGCCAGCCGACCGCGGCCACCACCGTCCCGCCCACGACCGGCCCGAGCGCCATCGAGATGCCGAACACCGCCCCCCACACGCCGACCGCCTGCGCGCGCTCCCGCGGGTCGGTGAACGTGTTCGCGATGATCGACATCGCGACCGGGTTGAGCATCGACGCGCCCACCGCCTGCAGCGCCCGGAACGCGATCAGCGCGGTCGCGTCCGGAGCCAGGCCGCAGGCCACGGACGCGGCGGTGAACACCGCCAGCCCGGTCACGAACGTCCGCCGCCTTCCGAAGCGGTCCGCCAGCGACCCGGAGAACATCAGCAGGCTCGCCATCACCACCGTGTAGGCGTCCACCGTCCACTGCAGCCCGGACACGCCGGCGTCCAGGTCGCGGCCGATCGACGGCAGCGCCACGTTGACCACGGTCATGTCGAGCCCCACCATGAACAGGCTCAGGCAGCAGATCAGCAGCACCCGGGTCCTGCGCCGTCGTGGAAGTGCTTGCGGTTTCATAATGATTATGAAAGCATCAATATCTGTCGTCGTCAAGTCCTGTTTGGTGGGCGCGCTACGATCCGCTGCGGGGAGGTCCATGCCGTCTGACGTCCACACCGCCCGGCCTCGCGCGCGCCGGGACCTGCTGCGCACCGTCGCCGAGGGAACCGCCGGCGCGGTCGGCGACGAGTTCCTGCGCTGCCTGGTCCGCCACGTCGCGCTCGCGTTCGACGCCAAGTTCGCGTTCGTCGCCGAGGCCACCGACCCGGGCGGCGAGCACGTCCGGGTGCTGAGCGCCTGGTATGAGGGCGACTGGGTCGAGGAGCCGCTCGAGTACGACACCGACGGCAAGCCGTGCGCGCTGGTCGTGGAGCACTCGGTCGTCGAGTTCCCGGACGCGCTGACGGAGCGCTTCCCCGAGGCCAAGCCGGCGATCGAGATGGGCCTGGAGAGCTACCTGGCGATCTGCCTGCGCGCGTCCGATGGGACGCACCTCGGCCACGTGGCCGTGATGGACGCCGGCCCGATGGCGGCCGAGGACGACGACGTGGCCGCGATGCGGATCTTCGCCTCCCGCGCGGCCGCGGAGCTCGAGCGCCGCCACCAGGCGGCCGCGCTGCGCCACTCGCGCGCCCGGGTGATCGAGGCCGCCGACTCCGAGCGCCGCCGCGTCGGCCGCGACCTTCACGACGGCGCCCAGCAGCGGCTCGCCGCCGTGGCGAACCTCTTGAGGGCCGCGCAGCGCCGGCTCGACCGCGGCGACGCGCCCACCGACGTGCTCCGCCTGGCGGGCGACGAGCTCGGCGCCGCGGTCACCGAGCTGCGCGACCTCGCCCGCGGGCTGCACCCGGTGGCCCTGGCCGAGCGCGGGCTGCCGGGCGCGCTCGAATCCCTGATGGTCGGCTGGGAGATCCCGATCACGCTCGAGGTCACCGCCGACGA
>JAICUS010000264.1 GCA_025935735.1 Solirubrobacteraceae bacterium
ACGTTCGACAAGTACGGCTCCACCAACCCGGTGGTCAAGCGGCTGATGGCCGGGTTCGAGCGCACGCTGGACGAGCTGTGGGCCAAGGCGTCGCCGCGCGCGGTGCTCGACGTGGGCTGCGGCGAGGGCGTGCTGACGTCGAAGTGGGCCGCGCGGCTGCGCGACGGGCGCGTGGTGGGGATCGACCTCGAGGACCCGGCGCTGCAGGCGGAGTGGGCGACGCGGACGGCCCCCAACCTCGAGTACCGGGTGATGAAGGCCGAGCGGCTGCCGTTCGCCGACGCGGAGTTCGAGCTGGCGGCGGCGATCGAGGTGCTCGAGCACGTCCCCGACCCCGAGCACACGGTGGCCGAGATGGCCCGGGTGGCCCGCGGCGGGCACCTGCTCGTGTCCGTCCCGCGCGAGCCGCTGTGGCGCGGGCTCAACCTGGCCCGGGGCGCCTATCTGAAGGATCTGGGGAACACGCCCGGGCACCTGAACCACTGGTCGCGCCGGGCGTTCGCCGAATTGCTCTCGCGCCACGGCGAGGTCGCCGAGGTCCGCTCGCCGTTCCCGTGGACCATGCTGCTCGTCCGGGCGTGACCGCCGCCGCGTCGCGGTCGTCGTACAGCACGGGCGCGAAGATCCTCTCGGTCGGCATCGCCTCGACCGGCGTCGTCACGTTCGCGTACTTCTCGGTCGCCTCCTACGTGCTGGGCGACGTCGACTACAAGGGAATCTCGCTGCTGTGGTCGGTGATGTTCGTGATCGTGTCGGTGATCTACCGGCCGATCGAGCAGCTGCTCTCGCGCACGATCGCCGGCCGCCGCGCCCGCGGCCTGGAGACGGGCCACCCACTGGGCACGCCGCTGCTGATCCAGGCGGGCTTCGCGCTGGCCTTCCTCGGCGCCGCGCTGGCCCTGCGGCACGTGCTCGAGGACGACGTGTTCCACGGTGTGACGGCGCTGTACTGGGTGCTGATCGCCGGCGTGCTCGCCTACGCCGCCTCCTACTTCGCCCGCGGCTGGCTGGCGGGCCACCAGTGGTTCGCGCTCTACGGCGGGCTGGTGTTCATGGAGTCCTTCTCGCGGCTGCTGTTCGCCGTGGCGGTGGCGATCGGGATCGCGTCCGGCCAGACCGCGGTCGCGGTGGGGATGGCGGCGGCGCCGTTCGTCTCGCTCGTGGTGGTGCCGCTGGCCTTCTCGCGCCGGCCGCAGGAGGGCGCGCCCCCCGAGGTCGACGAGGAGGCGCTGGGCCTGGCCCGCGGCGGCCGCTTCGCCGTCTGCGTGCTGCTGATCATGGCCGCCGAGCAGACGCTGCTCAACGCCGGCGTGCTGACGGTCAACGCGACCTCGTCCAACGCCGCCGCCGCCGGCTACGTGTTCAACGCCCTGCTCATCGCCCGCGCGCCCCTGCAGCTCTTCCAGGCCGTCCAGGGCTCGCTGCTCCCGCACCTGGCCGGCCTGGAGGCCCGAGGCGGAGCCGGTGGCGAGCGAAGCGAGACAGGGGGCCGGGCCCAGTTCGCCCGCGCGGTGCGGATCACCGTCCTGGCCATCGCGGGGTTCGCCGGCGCCGTCGCCCTCGGCATGCTGGTCGTCGGCCCGTTCGCCATGGGCGTCCTGTTCGACGACGCGGCCTCCTACGGCCGCCTCGGGCTGGCCGCGGTCGCCCTGGGCATGGGCGCCCACCTCGCCGCCGGCACGCTCAACCAGGCCGCGCTGGCCCGCGACCACGCCGGCGCGGCCGCCGCGGCCTGGCTCGTCAGCGCGGTCGTCTTCGTCGCCTGGATGCTCACGAGCATCGTCGCCGACTCCCTCGCCCGCGCCGAGATCGGCTACCTCGGCGCGGCCGTCCTGCTCTGCGCGCTGCTGACGCTGGTGTACCGCCGCGGCAGTCCCGCGTCATCCTGAAGTCGTACGCGCGAGGCCGCGCAAGATCATCCGGCCGGGCGTTGTCCGCGACGCGGCGCTGCCCCTAGCTTGGCCGCCACGATGATCCAAGCCAGCGAGCTGACCAAGCGCTACGGCGCGAACACCGCCGTGGACGGCCTCTCGTTCACGGTCGCGCCGGGGGTCGTGACCGGGTTCCTCGGGCCCAACGGCGCCGGCAAGTCGACCACCATGCGGATGATCCTCGGCCTCGACGCGCCGAGCGCCGGCCACGTCACCGTCGACGGCCGCCGCTACCGCGACCTCCCCGCGCCGCTGCACCAGGTCGGCGCGCTGCTGGAGGCGCGCGCGATCCACACCGGCCGCTCCGCGACCAACCACCTGCTGGCGCTCGCCCAGACGCACGGCATCCCGCGCCGGCGCGTCGACGCGGTGATCGAGCTCGTCGGGCTGCGGTCCGTCGCCCGCAAGCGCGCCGGGACGTTCTCGCTCGGCATGGGCCAGCGGCTCGGCATCGCGTCCGCGCTGCTCGGCGACCCGCACACCCTCGTGCTCGACGAGCCGGTCAACGGCCTGGACCCCGAAGGCATCCAGTGGATCCGCACGCTGCTGCGCGAGCTGGCCGCGGAGGGGCGCACGGTGCTCGTCTCCTCGCACCTGATGAGCGAGATGGCGCTCACCGCCGACCACCTGATCGTCATCGGCCGCGGGCGGCTGCTCGCCGACCTGCCGACGACCGACTTCATCGCGCAGGCCTCGCCCGCGCTGGTCCGCGTCCGCTCGCCGCACGCCACGCGGCTGCGCGAGCTGCTCCTACAGGACGGCGTGACGGTCGCCAGCGACGAACCGGGCGTGCTCGAGGTCAGCGGCCTCGACGCCGCGGAGATCGGCGAGCGCGCCGCCGCCGCGCGGCTCACGCTGCACGAGCTCGCCACCCACTCGGCCTCGCTGGAGGCCGCCTTCATGGAGCTGACCCGCGGCGCGGTCGAGTACGGGGCCGCGGCATGAACGCGGTCACCCCAGCCCGCGTCCTGCGGTCGGAGTGGACGAAGCTCCACTCGCTGCGGTCCAGCCGCATCACGCTGCTCGTCGCCGTCGGCCTGCTCGTCGGACTCGGCCTGCTGATCCCGCTCGTGAGCGTGACCAACTGGACGCCGCACACCTCCACCGCGAACTACGACTCCGTGAGCCGGAGCCTCGGCGGGATCTACCTCGCGCAGCTCGCGTTCGGCGTGCTCGGCGTGCTGCT
This sequence comes from Solirubrobacteraceae bacterium, assembly GCA_025935735.1. The sequence continues at coordinate 3,118 of JAICUS010000264.1, forward strand.
GATCACCGGCGAGTACACGACCGGGATGATCCGCGCGACGTTCGCCGCCGTCCCGCGGCGGCTGCCCGTGCTGTGGGCCAAGCTCGCCGTCTTCGGGGCCACGACGCTCGTCCTCGGCACGATCGCCTGCCTGGCTGCGTTCCTCGGCGGCCAGGCGATCTTCGCGAGCAAGCACGTCGACGCGAGCCTGAGCGACCCGGGCGTCCTGCGCGCGGTGCTCGGGGCGGGCCTGTTCCTCGGCGGCATCGGCGCGCTCGGCGTCGGGCTCGGCGCGCTCATCCGCAACAGCGCGGGCGCTGTCGCGACGCTCACCGGCCTGCTGTTCGTCGTGCCGGTGATCGTGAGCGTGCTGCCGCAGCGCTGGTCGGACGCGATCGGGCCCTACCTGCCCAGCAACGCGGGCGCGATGATCATCTTCCCGCGGCCGTCGCCGGGCTCGCTCGGGCCGTGGACCGGCCTGGGCGTCCTCGCCGCGTGGGCGGCGGTGGCCATCGCGCTCGCGGCCGTCATGCTGGTTCGTCGAGACGTGTGATCCGCTCGCTGGCCAGACACCCGCTCGTCGCCGACGCGCTGCTCGCGCTGGTCGTGCTCACGATCAGCGTGCTGGGGCTCGACTTTCGCCACCGCGGCGAGTCCATCGCCTTCACGCTCGCGCTCGTGGCGCCGCTCGTGTGGCGGCGCCGCGCGCCCTTGCCGGTGTTCCTGACCATCGCGGCGATCGCCTTCGCGCAGTGGTTCGCCGGGTTCAGCCTGACCGCGGACATCGCCCTGCTGGTGGCGGTCTACACGGTGGCCGCGCACGAGTCGCGGCGCCGGCTCGCGCCGGCCGCGGCGATCCTCGAGGCCGGGATCGTGCTGGCGACGCTGCGCTGGGCCAGCGGCTTCCACCTGCTCGTGTTCGTGTTCCTCACCGGCATGGCGACGGCGGCCGTCGTGCTCGGCGTCAACGTGCAGACCCGCCGCGCCTACCTCGCCTCGCTCGAGGAGCGCGCGGCGCAGCTCGAGCGCGAGCGCGACCAGCAGGGGCGGCTGGCCGCCGCCACCGAGCGCGCGCGGATCGCCCGGGAGATGCACGACATCGTCGCCCACAACCTGTCGGTGATCGTCGCGCTCGCGGACGGCGCCGGGTTCATGGCCGAGAGCGACCCGCGGCGCTCCGCGGACGCGATGGAGCAGGTCTCGCAGACCGGCCGCCACGCGCTCGGCGAGATGCGGCGGCTGCTCGGCGTGCTGCGTGACGACGGCGGGGCCGCGCTCGCGCCCCAGCCCGGGCTGGCCGACATCGACGGCCTGCTCGAGCGTCTCCGCGCCGCCGGCCTGCGCGTGACGCTGGAGACGAGCGGCGATCCGATCGCGCTCGGCCCCGGCGCCGAGCTCACGGTCTACCGGCTGGTGCAGGAGGCGCTGACGAACACGCTCAAGCACGCCGGAGCCGACGTCGCGGCCACGGTGCGGCTGCGCTACGAGCGCGACGGCATCGACATCGAGGTCACCGACGACGGGCGCGGCCGCGCGCGCGTGTCCGCCGGCGGCCAGGGACTGTCCGGGATGCGCGAGCGCGCCGCGGTCTACGGTGGCTCGATCGACGCCGGCCCCGCCGCCGGCGGCGGCTGGCGCGTGCACGCGAGGCTCGCCGCGTGACGATCTCGGTCCTGCTCGCCGACGACCAGCCGCTGCTGCGCATGGGCTTTCGCATGATCCTCGACGCCCAGCCCGACATGGCCTTCGCCGGCGAGGCGGCCGACGGCGCCGAGGCCGTGCAGCTGACCGCCGCTTTGCGGCCCGACGTCGTCCTGATGGACGTGCGCATGCCCGGCACCGACGGCATCGAGGCGACGCGGCGCATCGTCGCGACGGGCGGCGGCGCGCGCGTGCTCATCCTCACCACGTTCGACCTCGACGAGTACGCGTTCTCGGCGCTGCGCGCCGGCGCGAGCGGCTTCCTGCTCAAGGATGCGCCCCCGGACGACCTGCTGTCCGGCATCCGCGCCGTCGCGGCGGGCGACGCCGTGGTCGCGCCCAGCGTCACCCGCCGGCTGCTCGACGCCTATGCCCACCGGCTGCCCGACGACCGCGCGCCGGCGACGCGCGCGGCGCGCCTGGACCCGCTGACCGAGCGCGAGCGCGAGGTGCTGCTGGCGGTGGCGCGCGGCCTCTCGAACGCCGAGATCGCCGAGCGCCTGGTCGTCTCGGAGGCGACCGTCAAGACGCACGTCGGCCGCATCCTCACCAAGCTCGGCCTGCGCGACCGGAGCCAGGCAGTGATCCTCGCCTACGAGACCGGGCTGGTGCAGGCCCCGCAGCGCTGAGGCCGCTCACTTGCGCAGGTGCGGGGCGAGCAGGCGCTCCAGGCCGTCGAGGATCAGGTCGAGACCGAAGAGGAACTCGGTCTCGTAGTCGTAGCCCGCCTTGGCGACGTGGCCGCCGACGACCTCGACGAGGTTCGGGTACTCGGCCAGCGCGTCGGCGTAGTCGACCATCTGCTGCTGGGCGACCGCCGCGAAGTCCTCCGGCGTCTGTGAGGACATGTCGGTCTGCTGCAGGGCGAAGCCGTAGATGTAGGCGTCCTGCATCGACATCGCGCTGACGGTCAGCTCGATCGAGAAGCCGGCCGCGCGCAGACAGCCGAGGATCGCGTCGTGGACCTCGAGGTTCGACGAGCCGTGGCTGGTGCGGCCCTCCATCTCCCCGACGGCCCAGCGGTGGCGCAGCAGCGCCGCCCGCGTGGACACCGCGCGCTTGCGCAGCTCGGCCTTCCAGTCCCCGCCGGCCGCGGGCGGGTCGATCTCGCCGAAGACGAGGTCGATCATGCCGTCGAGCAGGTCGCCGCGATGGGCCACGTGGTTGTAGAGCGACATCGCCTCGACGCCGAGCTCCTTGGCGAGCTTGCGCATCGTCAGCTCCGCGATGCCGCGCTCGTCGGCGAGGGCGACCGCGGCGCGCAGCACGCGCTCGCGGCTGAGGGGCGCCCGCCGCCTCGAAGTGTGGGAGGCCGTACTTGACACGACTTACGACGTAAGTATAACTCGCCTTACAGCGTAAGTCGAGTTTTCGTTCCGCGAAAGGACCCCCGGATGTCAAAGCGCAGCGCCATGACGGCCCTCACCCGATGGGTCCTCGCACACAAGAAGCTGGTCGTCGCCGTGTGGGCGGTCCTCACGGTCGCCGGCATCGCCGCGATGGGCCCCGCCAACCGCTCCTTCGAGCAGCAGTTCACGATCCCCGGCAAGGAGGCGTTCGCCGCCAACAGCCGGATCGCCGCCGCCTATGGCAACGGCGGCGACGTCGCGCCGCTGGTGCCGGTCGTCTCGCTGCCGGCCGGCCGGACGGTCGACTCGCGCGGCGTCACCGCCGATCTTGCCACCGCGCTGACGCGGATCCGGGCTGCGGTCCCCCACTCGCGCGTCGCGTCCTACGCCTCGACCCACGACCGCGGCTTCGTCTCCGCCGACGGCCGCACCACGTTCGCGCTCGTCTACATCCCCGCCAAGGGCGGCACCGAGCCCGGTCAGGCGGAGGCGCGGGCCGCGCAGGCGGCCGTGGCGGGCGTCCGCGTGGCCGGCGCGCCGGTGCGGGTGACGGGTCTGGACGCGCTCCGGGCGGCCGCGGCCGACGGCGGGACGAGCGGCGGCGCGAGCATGGCGGTCGAGGCGCTGATCGCCGGCGGCGGCGCGCTGCTCGTGCTCGTGTGCGTGTTCGCCTCCTGGATGGCCGTCGTCCCGATGCTGATGGCGCTGGCGGCGATCCCCACGACGTTCCTGGCCGTCTGGCCGCTGGCCAGCGCGACCGAGGTGTCGGTCATCGTGAAGTTCCTCATCGCCCTGGTCGGGCTGGCGATCGCCATCGACTACGCGCTGCTGGTCGTGGTGCGCTGGCGCGAGGAGCGCCAGCGGGGCGCCGGCCGCGAGGACGCCGTCGTGGCGGCCATGCAGCACGCGGGCCGCGCCGTCGTCTTCAGCGGCACGACCGTGGGCATCTCGCTGCTGGCGCTGGTCGCCCTGCCCGTGCCGTTCATGCGCAGCATCGGGCTCGCCGGCATGCTGATCCCGCTGATCAGCGTCGCGGTCGCGATCACGCTGCTGCCGGTCGTCCTGGCCACCGCCGGCCCGCGGCTCGACCGCCGGCACACCCGCCGTGCGGACCGCCCCAGCCGCGCCTGGACGGCCTGGGCCCGTCTGGTCGTCCGGCACCGCTGGCCGGCGGCGATCGTCGCGACCGCCGTGCTGGCCGGGCTCGTGGTCGCCGCGTCCTCGATCCAGCTGGGCAACCCGAAGGCCGAGTCGCTGGCGCAGTCCGGCCCCGCGCGCGTCGCCCTGAACCAGCTGGAGGCGTCGGGCATCGGCACCGGGGCGCTGTCGCCGTTCGACACGCTGGTCCGCGGCGACGGGCGGCGGGTCGCGGCCACGCTGCAGGGCGTCCCGGGCGTGCACGCCGCGATCGCCCCGCCGCAGTGGCGGCGCGACCGCTCCTCGCTCGTCGCGGTGATCCCGGCGCAGGACGGCAACTCACCCGCCGGCCGGGCGACCCTCGACCGCGTCCGCGCGGCGGCCGGGCGCGATGCCGTGACCGGCGGCGAGGCCGCGCAGAGCGCGGACTTCCTGGACGCGGTCTACGGCAACTTCCCGCTGGTCATCGCGCTCATCGCCGGCCTGACGTTCCTGCTGCTGGCCCGGGCCTTCCGCTCGGTGATCATCCCGCTCAAGGCCGTGGTGCTGAACCTGCTGTCCGTCGCCGCCGCCTGGGGCCTGATGGTCATCGTCTGGCAGCACGGGTGGGGCTCGGAGGCGATCTGGGGCATCCAGGCGACCCACGCGATCAACGTCGAGATGCCGATCGTCGTGTTCGCGTTCCTGTTCGGGATCTCGATGGACTACCAGGTGTTCATCCTCAGCCG
>JAICUS010000219.1 GCA_025935735.1 Solirubrobacteraceae bacterium
CGGGCAGCTCAAGACCGGCCGCGACGTGGTCATCGCCGCGCTGCTGGGCGCCGACGAGTGCGGCTTCTCCACCGCGCCGCTGATCTCGACGGGCTGCATCATGATGCGCGCCTGCCACCTGAACACGTGCCCGGTGGGCATCGCCACCCAGGACCCGGAGCTGCGCAAGCGCTTCAAGGGCCAGCCCGAGCACGTGGTCAACTTCTTCTTCTTCGTGGCCGAGGAGGCGCGCGAGCTCATGCGCCGGCTGGGCATCCGGCGCTACGTCGACCTCGTCGGCCGGGTCGACCTGCTGGAGGCCGACGCGGCGATCGATCACTGGAAGGCCCGCGGCGTCGACCTCACGCACGTGCTGCGCGCCCCGGCCGTCGACCCCGACACGCCGCGCCGGCGCCTGCGCCCGCAGGACTCGCCGCTGCCGGGCGCGCTGGACTGGACGCTGATCGAGCGCGCCCGCGAGGCGGTGGACAACCGGCGCAAGGTCACGGGCGAGTTCGCCATCCGCAACGTCAACCGCACGGTCGGCGGGCTCTTGTCGAGCGCCGTGACCAAGGTCCACGGCGCGGCCGGGCTGCCGCCGGGGACGATCCGCTTCACGCTGCGCGGCTCGGCCGGGCAGTCGTTCGGCGCCTGGCTGGCCCCGGGCGTGGAGCTGACGTTGATCGGCGACGCCAACGACTACACGGGGAAGGGCCTCTCGGGCGGCGTGCTGGCCGTGCGCCCGCCGGACGAGGCGACGTTCAAGGCCGAGGAGAACGTGGTCATCGGCAACACCGTCCTCTACGGCGCCACTTCCGGCCGCGCGTTCTTCCGCGGGCTGGCCGGCGAGCGCTTCGCCGTGCGCAACTCGGGCGCCTCGGCGGTGGTCGAGGGCGTGGGCGACCACGGCTGCGAGTACATGACCGGCGGCCGGGCCGTGATCCTGGGGCGCACGGGGCGCAACTTCGCCGCCGGCATGAGCGGCGGCGTCGCCTACGTGCTGGACGAGGACGGCACGTTCGGCGAGCGCTGCAACATGGGCCTGGTCGGCTTCGACGAGATCTCCGAGTCGGACGCGATCGAGCTGCACGGGCTCGTCGAGGAGCACCGCGACCGCACCGGCTCTGCCGTGGCCGAGCGCGTGCTGCGCGAGTGGGCCGAGTGCCTGCCGCGGTTCGTGAAGGTGATGCCGCACGACTACAAGCGCGCGCTGCGGGAGATGGCGGAGGCCGAGAAGGGCGAGACCGCCGTGGCCGAGGAGACGCGGGTCTGATGGGCAAGCTCGGCGGCTTTCTCGAGATTCACCGCGTCGAGGCGCCCGAGCGCGACCCGCGGACCCGGAAGGCGGACTTCCGCGAGTTCGTCGGGACGCTCCCGGTGGACGGCCTGCGCGAGCAGGGCGCGCGCTGCATGGAGTGCGGCGTGCCGTTCTGCCACAACGGCTGCCCGCTGGGGAACCTCATCCCCGACTGGAACGACCTCGTCTACCGCGACCGCTGGCGCGAGGCGATGGACCAGCTGCACGCCACCAACAACTTCCCGGACTTCACCGGGCGGCTGTGCCCGGCGCCGTGCGAGGCGGCCTGCGTGCTGGAGATCCGCGAGGGCGATGCGGTCTCGATCAAGCAGATCGAGGTGGCGATCGTCAATCGCGCCTGGGACGAGGGCTGGGTCGTGCCGCGCCCGCCGGCGGTCGAGACCGGCCGCACCGTCGCGGTCATCGGCGCGGGCCCGGCGGGGCTGGCGGCGGCGCAGCAGCTGCGCCGGGCGGGCCACCGGGTGACGGTCTATGAGCGCGACGAGGCCGGCGGCGGCCTGGTGCGCTTCGGCGTGCCGCACTTCAAGATCGAGAAGTGGGTGGTCGAGCGGCGGCTGGAGCAGCTGGTCGCCGAGGGCGTCGAGTTCCGCTACGGCGTCGACGTGGGCGCCGACGTCGACCCGGTGGAGCTGCGGGCCGCCCATGACGCCGTGGTGATCGCCACGGGCTCGCGGGTGCCGCGCGACCTGCCCGTCCCGGGCCGCGAGCTCGACGGCGTGCACTTCGCCATGGAGTACCTCTACGACCGCGCCCGGGTGCTCGACGGCAACCCGCCGGCCGCGCCCATCTCCGCCGCGGGCAAGCACGTGCTGGTGGTCGGCGGCGGCGACACCGGCGCGGACTGCGTCGGCCACGCCCACCGCGAGGGCGCGGCCTCGGTCACCCAGATCGAGCTGCTGGGCGAGCCGCCGGCCCGCCGCCCCGACGACCTGACGCCCTGGCCGCGCTGGCCGTTGAAGCTGCGCATGTCCTACTCCCTGAAGGAGGGCGGGACGCGCGACTTCTCCATCTCCACCACCTCGCTGACCGGCAACGGCCGCGTGCAGCAGGTGCACTGGGCGGAGAACACGGGCAAGCCCCCGTTCGACGTCATCCCGGGCACCGAGGAGACCCGCCCGGCCGAGCTCGTTCTGCTGGCCATGGGCTTCCTGCACCCCGAGCAGCCGCTGCTCGAGGCCCTCGGCGTCGACCGCGACGCCCGCGGCAACGCGAAGGCCGGCGCCTACGCCACCTCCGCCCCGGGCGTGTTCGCCGCGGGCGACGCCCGCCGCGGCCAGTCGCTGATCGTGTGGGCGATCAACGAGGGCCGCCAGTGCGCCCGGGTGGCCGACCGCTACCTGCGCGAGCTCCCGCCGATCGACCCGCGCGACGAGGAGTCCACGGGCACCTCGGACCGCTTCGGCTCGCCCGACCTGGGCGCCGACCCGCCGCAGCGGGCGACGTACGGCACGGGGCACGGGGTGGTGAGCGAGTAGCGCCGCGGGGGGCGCCGGCGAACTGCGGCTGGGTAGGGGGTGAGAGCACTGGCCGCCGTGCGGGGTGATTCGTTTCGGTGGCGCCTGCGGAGGGCTTGTCGCTTTTTGGCGGGCACAGCCGGACAAAGGTTACACCGGGTTCCTTGAGTAAAGCCGGATGCGGTCGCATGTGATCGATTCCGGAGCACCCGCAGGAGATTCGCGCACACTCGACCCTCGCGACCGCGGCGAAGGGACTCGCCTCCCTACCCAGCCAGCGGTTCGCCGATCCCGAAAACGGCGCCGGCGGAACGCGCAGGCGAACTTACGTACGCTGCAGGATGTGCGGGTAAGTTGAGCGGCATGGGCCTCATCACCTACCTGATCCTCGTGGCGATCGGCGGCCTGATCATGGGCGCGCTCGCCCGCCTCGCGCTGCCTGGCCGCGACCCCATGTCGATCTGGATGACGATCGGCGTCGGCGTCGCCGGCTCCTTCGTCGGCGGCATCGTCGCCCGCGTGCTGTTCGGCGGCGCCTACGGCCTCATCCTGGCCTTCGCCTGCTCGTTCGGCATCGTCTATCTGATCCGCCGCTCCCGCGGGGGCGACCTCACGCACCCGGGCGCCTACCGCTGAGGCGCCGCCGTCGACGCCGTCGAGGCGGAGTCCGGCGCCGTGCGCGCGCTGGTCAACAACGCCGGCCACAGCTCTCGGGCGCGCTGGAGACGGTCCCGCCGGACGAGCTGGCCGCCAGTTCGAGACCAACGTGTTCGGCCTGCTGCGGCTCACCCATCGACGTGGTCTGCGTCGAGCCGGGGCTCATCCGCACCGAGTTCGGCGCGACCGCTGCCGGCGGCGTGGCCGGCGACGACGGCCCGTACGCCGCGTTCAACCGGTCCGTCGCCAAGCAGACCCGCGACGTCTACGAAGGCCCGCTGTCGCGGCTCGGCGGCGGCCCCGAGGCGGTCGCGGCCGCGATCGCCAAGGCCCTCGCCGCCGAGCGGCCGCCGGCCCGCGTCCCCGTCACCGCCTCCGCGCGCATCCTCATGGGCCTGCGCCGGTGCTTGCCCGACCGCGCCTGGGATCGTGTGGTCATGGGCAACTTCGACTCCCCGCGCTAGGGGCGCTCGCCGACCAGCTCGCGCGACAGGCGCTCGAGCAGCTCCTGGACCTCGGGGGCGCGCTCGGCGGCCGGGTCGGCGATGCGCTCGCACAGCAGGTCGCGGCGGGCGCTGACCAGCTGGTCGGCGAAGGCCACGCCGCGGGGCGTGAGGCCGTCGTCGCCGGTCAGACCGCGCTCGCGCAGCTCGGCCGCGACCGCCTCGATGCGCTCCTCCGGCACGCCCTGGCGGCGCGCCGCGGCGCGCGCGCCGTCGGGGCCGTACTGGGCGATCCGCACGAGCGCCCAGGTGGCGCTCTCGGACACGTCGAGCCCGGCGCGGGCCGCGACCGCGCGGTGGAAGCGGTGGCGGTCCTCGACCGTGGTCGCCCGGGCCAGCGCGCGCTCGATCACGGCGAGCGAGGACGGCGCCTCCGGCGCGGCGAGGCTGTCGTCGAGCCCGGTGCTGGTGGCCGCGGTGGCCCGCAGCGGGCGCTCGGGCAGCAGCCATGACACCACGAAGCCGATCAGCGCCACCACCGCGGCGACGCGGAAGACCGGCGACAGCGCGTTCACATAGGCCTGCTGGTAGGCGGTCCGCGCGCCCGCGGGCAGCTGCTCGACCATCGCGCCCGTCAGCCTCCCGCCGCCGGAGAGCAGCTTCTCCAGCTCGGGTGGCAGCCCGCCGCCGGTCAGCTGGCCGGTCAGCTTGTTGGTGAACAGCGAGCCGAACGCCGCCGTGCCCACCGAGCCGCCGATCCCGCGCATCAGCGTCACGCCGGACGTGGCCGCGCCGAGCACGACGTAGGGCACCGCGTTCTGCACGGCCAGGATCAGCACCTGCATCACCAGCCCGAGGCCCAGGCCGAGCACGAGCAGGTACAGGGACGCGAGCGCCGTGCTCGTGCCCACGCCGAGGCGCGAGAGCAGGTACAGCCCGCACGCCATGACCAGCGTGCCCACGACCGGGAACGCCTTGTAGCGGCCGATCCGCGAGATCGCCTGCCCGGAGCCGATCGAGGTGACCAGGACGCCGAGCATCATCGGCAGCAGCCGCAGGCCCGCGCCGGTGGGCGACGCGGCGTTGACGGTCTGGAAGTACAGCGGCAGGAACGTCACCGCGCCGAACAGCGCGAAGCCGACGATCAGCGACAGCGCGCTCGCCACGGCGAACACCCGCTCGCGCCACAGGGCGGGCGGGAGCACCGGCTCGCGCGCCCGGCGCTCGACGAGCAGGAACGCCGCGATCGCCGCCACGCCCAGCGCGCCGACGATCACCACCGCGGCCGAGCCCCACGCCCAGGTGGTGCCGCCGAGCGAGGTCACGAGCACGATCCCGCTCAAGCCCGAGGTCAGCAGTCCGGCGCCCAGGTAGTCGATCGCCGGGCGCCCGCGGCTTGCCGTCGCGGGCAGCGTGACCGCCAGCACGACCAGGGCCACGAGCCCGATCGGCAGGTTCACGTAGAACACCCAGCGCCAGGAGACGTGCTCGACGATCAGCCCGCCGAGCAGCGGCCCGGCCACGCTGGACAGGCCGAACACGCCGCCGAAGATGCCCTGGTAGCGGCCGCGCTCGCGCGGCGGCACGATGTCGCCGATCACCGCCTGGGTGAGCACGATCAGCCCGCCGGCGCCCAGTCCCTGCACGGCTCGGAACGCGATCAGCGCGGTCATCGAGCCCGCCAGCCCGCACAGCGCCGAGCCGAGCAGGAACAGCACGACCGCCGTCTGCAGGATGCGCTTGCGCCCGAAGAGGTCGCCGAGCTTGCCGTACAGCGGCGTGACCGCGGTCTGGGCCAGCAGGTAGGCGCTGACGATCCAGGAGATGTGCTCCAGCCCGCCGAGCTCGCCGACGATCGTGGGCAGCGCGGTGGCGACGATCGTGCTGTCCAGCGCCGCCAGCAGCATCACCAGCACGAGGCCGGTGAAGACGACCCCGACGCGCGGTGACGCGGACTCGTCCACTACAACGCGGCGACCGCGGCGAGCAGCCGCTCGGCGTCGGCCGCCTCGTTGTAGTGCAGGAAGCCGGCCCGCACCGCGCCGTGCGGGGCAAGGCCGAGGTGGCGCTCGAGCTCGAACGCGTAGTAGTTGCCGTCCCACACGGCGATCTCCTGCTCGGCCAGCGCGCGGGCCACCTCGGCGGCGGACTTCCCGGCGACGTTGAACATCAGCGTCGGCGCGCGGTCGCGCGCGGCGCCGTAGACCGTCACGCCGTCGATCTGCTTCAGGCCGTCCAGCGCCGTGTCGAGGAGCCGTTGCTCGTGCGCGTGGACCGCCTCGAAGTCCAGCTCGAGCAGGTACTCCGCCGCCGCCCGCACGCCGGCCAGCGACTCGAAGGGCAGCGTGCCGAGCTCCCAGCGGTCCGGCGGCTCGTCCGGCGACGGCTTGAGCTTGTCCGGGAAGTACTCCGCGAGGATCTCCGGCCGCGCGCAGAGCATCGCCGTGTGCGGGCCGAACCACTTGTAGGCACTGCAGCCGAGCACGTCGGCGTCCAGCGCCGCGACGTCGTGGCGGCGGTGCGGCGAGGCGTGCACGGCATCGACGTACACGCGGGCGCCGGCGCGGTGCGCGGCGGCCACGATCCCCGGCAGGTCCGGCACGGTGCCGACCGCGTTGGAGGCGGCGGTGACGGCGACCCACTTCGTGCGCTCGCTCAGCACCGCCTCGACCGCGGCGGTGGGCAGCTCGAGCGTGTCCGGCTCGGGCTCGGCGAAGCGCACCGTCGCGCCGGCGCGCTCGGCGGCGAGCACCCACGGCCGGACGTTGGAGTCGTGGTCCAGGAACGTGCAGACGATCTCGTCGCCGGGCTCCAGCGCGCGCACCACCGTCGCGGCGAAGCGGAACGTCAGCGCGGTGAAGCTCGGGCCGAACGTCACGCCGGCGGCGTCGCCGCCCAGCAGCGTGGCCACGGCCTTGCGCGTGGAGTCCAGCAGCTCGTCGGTCTCGTGCGCCGCCTTGAAGACGCCGCCGTGGTTGGCCTGGCTGCCGGAGCGCATCCAGTCGGCCATCGCCTCGATCGCGCTGTCCACCACCTGGCTGCCGGCGGGTCCGTCGAGTCGGGCCCAGCCATCGCGCAGGGCGGGGAAGCGCTCTCGGTTCACGTGACCTCCTGGATCAGCTCGGCGTCGTGGGGATAGGTGAGGAGGGTCGCGGCCTCGCCGGGCTCCACCCAGCGCAGCTCGTCGACCTCGTCGTCGGGGGTGAAGGGGTCGATCCGCTCGATCTCCATCCGCCAGTAGCGCACGACCTTCGCGCGCCCCTTGCGGTCGGTGTAGCTCGTGTGGGAGAGTTCCGCGGCCAGCGTGCAGTGCAGGCCCGTCTCCTCCCGCACCTCGCGCAGCGCGCATTCCTCCCACGACTCGCCGGGGTCGAGCTTGCCCTTGGGCAGCGACCAGTCGTCGTAGCGCGGGCGGTGCACCAGCGCGATGCGGCCGTCGCGCAGCACGACGCCGCCCGCCGCCTTGACCTCCGCCTCCTCGGGATCCATGCGGGCAAGATATCGGCGTGGCGCTCCCGACCGTCTGCGTGATCGGCGCCGGCTCCTCCGGGATCGCCGCCGCCAAGGCCCTCCACGTCCGGGGCTTCGAGTTCGACTGCCTCGAGAAGTCCAACCGCGTGGGCGGCGGAGCTGCCCGAGCCCGACCACGGGCTGCTGCACGCCCACCCGACGGTGTCCGACGACGTGCTCTCGCGGACCGCCCACGGCGAGGTCGCGCCGCGGCCGCCGCCGGGCTGGCCGGATGTCCGGTCGCACCGCTCCCGCCGCCCACTAGGCTCGGGGCATCGTCCGGGCCAGGGTCATCGGGGCGGTGGTGCTCGGCGCGCTCCTCGCGCCCGCGTCCGCGCACGCCCAGAAGCCGTTCTTCGACATCCGCCGCGCCGAGGCGCCCTCCCTGCAGGCGACCCGCCCGCTGACCGGCCCCGCGCGCACGGACCGGGTCGCCCACGCCCTCGCGTTCGCCCGCGGCCACGCGCGCGCCCTCGGATTGACGGCGGCGCGCATCGCCGCGCTCGGCCCGCCCGAGCGCAGCACGGTCAGCGGAATCGAGCGGCTGAGCTGGCAGCGCTCGTTCGGCGGCATCCCGGTGTTCGGCGACGAGCTCCGGGTCGCCCTCGCCGCCGACGGCGCCGTCCTGAGCGCGAGCGGCACCTCGGCCACCGCCGCGCCACCGTCGCTGACCCCGTCGCTGAGCGCCGCGCAGGCGATGGCGGTCGTGAGCGACGACGCCGGCGTCGCCACACCGCCGCGCGTCGCGTCCGGCCCGCGGGGCGTGCGCCGCATTACCACGTTCACGGGCGGCGGCCGCGCCCAGCTGGTCGTCTTCGGCTCCCGCCTGGCCTGGCGTGTCGACTACGCGCTCTACGACACGGTGGTCGGCGCGGCCTCCGGCGCGATCCAGCGCCGCGCGAGCCTGTTCAAGGCGGACGCGCCGGCGAATGTGTGGGACGACTTTCCGGGCGGCTCGCCGGCCCACGAGATCGACCTCCTCGACTACCTGTCGCCAGGGGCGACCACGCTGCAGAACGCGTGGATCCACGCGTTCTCGGCCCCCGACGCCACCGACTTCGACCCGGAGGCCGGCCAGGAGGAGGTGCCGCCGCCGGCGCCGGGGGTGCCGTACGCCTTCTACACATTCCCCGGTGACGGCTGCGACCCGACGACACCCTGCGGGTGGGATCCCGGAGACGCGACGAGTTGGCGGCGCAACCGGGAGCAGGTCGCGATCGAGGCGTTCTACCTCGCGAACCAGTTCCGCAAGTACCTGCTGACACGGACCAGCTTCGACGGTTTCGGCAACGGAAAGCCGTTGTTGCACATCGCGACCGACTGGGGCGCGAGTTTCGCCGCCGATCCCGACAGCGCGCGATCGGACGAGTTCAACAACTCGGGCATGTTCCTCGGTGACTCGACGGTGCCATGGACGATGGCCCTCAGCCTGTTCGGTGCGCGCTACCGCGACGGAAGCCACGGCTTCCGGGCAGTCGACGCGGGGGACGACGCCTCGATCGTCGACCACGAGTACACGCACGGCTACACCAACCAGACGGTGGTCGACGGCGGCTTCCAGGCGCTGAACACGGCGCAGGCGTACGCGATCGACGAGGCCTCCGCGGACTTCTTCGCCAAGTCCTAC
>JAICUS010000279.1 GCA_025935735.1 Solirubrobacteraceae bacterium
CTTGAACGGGATGCCGTGGCCGCGGTCGAGCTCGAGGATCCAGCCGGCGACGTTGTCGAGGAAGTAGCGATCGTGGGTGACGGCGACGATCGTGCCGCGGTACTCGGCCAGGTGGCGCTCCAGCCACGCGACTGACTCGGCGTCCAGGTGGTTGGTGGGCTCGTCCAGGAGCAGCAGGTCGGGCTGGGAGAGCAGCAGGCGGGCCAGGGCCACCCGGCGGCGCTCGCCGCCGGAGAGCGACGTCACGTCGGCGTCCCCCGGCGGGCAGCGCAGCGCGTCCATCGCCTGGTCGAGCATCTGGTCGAGCTCCCACGCTCCCGCCGCGTCGATCTGGTCCTGCAGGCGCGCGAACTCGTCCGCGGTCTCGTCGGAGTAGTTCATCGAGAGCTCGTTGAAGCGGTCGAGCAGCTCGCGCAGCGAACGCACCCCGTCCTCGACGTTGGCACGCACGTCCTTGGACTCGTCGAGGTGGGGCTCCTGCTCCAGCAGCCCGACCGACGCCCCCGGCGCGAGTTGCGCCTCGCCGCGGTAGTCCTTGTCGATGCCGGCCATGATCCGCAGCAGCGTCGACTTGCCGGTGCCGTTCAACCCCAGCACTCCGATCTTCGCGCCCGGATAGAAGCTGAGCGAGATGTCCTTCAGCACCGTCTTGTCAGGCGGATGGACCCGGCTCAGCTTGTACATCGTGTAGATGTATTGGCTCGACATCGCGCCCTGGAGCATAGAAAGGCCTCTAGATCCGCCGCTCCGGCGCCGATGATGCGCACATGCGCCCCCTCATCGGCGTCACCACCTCGGAGCTGCGCCCCAGCGCGATGGGCACCACGCGCGCCGAGATGGCGCTGGGGATGACCTACATGCGCACGCTCGACGCGGCGGGGGCGATGCCGGTCGTGCTGCCGCCCGTCGGCGACCCGGCCGAGCTGCTCGACCGCCTCGACGGCATCTGCCTGTCGGGCGGCCCGGACGTCGACCCGGCGGCCTACGGCGCCCGCGAGCGCCACCCGGACCTCGGCCCCACCGAGCCCTCGCTCGACGCGTTCGAGCTCGCGCTGGCCGAAGCGGCGCTCGCGCGCGGCCTCCCCATCCTCGCCGTCTGCCGCGGCGCGCAGGCGCTCAACGTGGCCTGCGGCGGGACGCTGCACCAGCACCTCCCCGGCCACCGCCAGACCGCGCCCGCCGGCGAGCCGACGCACGACGTCGAGGTGGCGGCGCGCTCCCGGCTCGCCCGCATCATGCGCGCCCGCACGCTCGCGGTGAACTCCTTCCACCACCAGGCCGTCGACCGGCTCGGCGCCGGCCTGCGGATCGTCGCCACCGCGCCCGACGGCACCGTCGAGGCGATCGAGGGCGCCGGCTTCGTGATCGGCGTCCAATGGCACGCCGAGACGATGGCCGAGCACCTGCCGCTGTTCGAGGCACTGGTCGCCGCGGCATCGTCGCAGCCGCTCCGCGCGGCGGCTTAGCTCATCGGGCCGATGACGAACGGCGCGTCGAGCGCGCCCCGCACCCGCCGCTGGACCTGGAGCTCGGTCTCCAGGTCGGCGATGTGGCCCAGGTGCTCCGGGTGGCGGCCGCGCAGGACCTGCGTGGCGAACAGCCACACGAGCCGCCCGTCGAGCTGGGTGCCGGCCACCCGCCGCAGCTCGTCCTCGGCCTCGGCGGCGGACATCGGGATGCGGTAGGAGTCCTGCGCCGTGAGCACGTCGTAGACCTCGGCCACGGCGAGGATGCGCGCGGCCATCGGGATGCCCTCGGCGCTCAGCCCGTCCGGGTAGCCGCGGCCGTCGATGCGCTCGTGATGGGCGAGCACGGCGGCGGCGACCTCGCCCATCCCCTCCACGCGCAGCAGCAGCCGCGCGCCGTCGGCGGGGTGCGACTCGATCAGCCGGCGCTCGGCGGGATGGAGCTCGGCCCGGCCGACGAGGATGTGATCCGGCAGCGCCTCCTTGCCCAGGTCGTGCACCAGGCCGGCCGTGTGCACGACCGCCTGCTCGCGCTCGGTCAGCCCGGCCGCGCGGGCCAGCTCGTGCGCGTAGTGGGCGACCGCGGCGGCGTGGCGGGCGGCGCTCGGGTCGCGCAGCGCGAGCGTCTCCAGCAGCAGCCCGAGCATCCCCTCGTGGCGGACGTCGAGCTGGTCGGTCCGGCGCTCGATCTCCTCCGAGTGCGCCTGGCCCTCGAGCAGCGCGCGCAGCAGCAGCTGATAGACGCCCAGCGCCAGGGCGAACAGCCCGATGATGCCCGCGCCGTAGACCTCGAAGCCGTAGACGGCCATCGCGGTCATCACCGCCGAGGCGACCTCCCACGGCAGCACCGGGACGAACACCTGGCGGAACATCTGCCAGAGCGAGCCTCCGCGCAGCAGCCGCGTGTGGCCGGCGATCATCAGGAAGTTGACGACGTTGGCCGCGAGGAAGACGCCGAACACCGCGACCGCGTAGCCGCCCTCCTTGGGGTCCGAGCTGTCGAGCCGGTGCAGGACCAGCCCGCCCAGCAGCGGGAACGTCATGTAGGTGAGGAGGTTGTTCAGCAGGTAGGAGCCGCGCACGTGCCGGCGGACCGCGTCCACCGACGCGGAGGCCAGCCCGAGCGCCGCCGCCGGCGCGGGCCCGAGCAGCGCCATGGCCAGCACGAGCCCGGTGAACGAGCCGCCGATGCGGAAGCGCTTGGCGTCCAGCACGAGGATGTCGGAGCCGAGCACGAGCAGCCCGAGCAGCCCGACGAGCGCCAGCGGGCGCCACTGCTCGTCGCTGGAGAGCAGCACGGCCGCGGCGACGGCCGCGGCGAGCAGGACGGCCTGGCCCAGCTCGATCGCCCGCCGGCGGCCGGCGTAGGGGAGGCGCTGCGGGCGCGCCGGCGTCGCGGCGCGCGTGTCCGCAGCCTCGGTTCCCGCCGCGCCCCTCACCACGGAGAGCGACCAGATGACCAGTGCCAGCCAGACGACGAGTGCGATCCAGACCACCACAGCGAGCACGGTAGTGCGTACCCCGCCCTGTGCGCAATCAGGCCGCGGCCCGAGTCGCGTCGCGCAAGCGTCGATGCACCGACAAAGCGGTGTATGTAATCCTCCTCACGGGGTACACACTCCGTGTTCCGTCCCGCGACCATCAGGGGGGTCACATGGGCTGGCGGAACTGACGCACCGTTGCACCATCCGGTGCCGGCCCGGCGAGGTCGTAGGGGTCGCCGGGCCGGCCCCACCGTTGGGCACCGCGCGGTTACCGGCGTCGCTACCGTAAGACGGTCATGCCGCTGGTGCTCGATCTGGAACAGTCGGTCCTCCTCCTGGAGATCGACCCCCCGTTCGACAAGCGCGACATCCAGCTCGCGCGGCGCCGGCTGGCCAAGCAGTGGCACCCGGACATCGCGCCGCCGGGCAAGCAGCTCGAGCACGAGCGCCACCTGAAGGCGATCAACGAGGCCGCCGACCAGCTCGAGCGCCTGGCCGAGGACTCGCGCGGCGGGCGCGTGACCAAGAACGCCGTGAAGGTGTCCGCGGCGGCGGCGCGCAAGCGCCGGGCCGAGGAGGGCGCGCGGGCCTACGCCGAGGAGCAGCGCCGCCGGGCGCAGGACGCCGAGCGCGAGAAGCACGATCCGTTCGGCTCGCGCGTGCCCGACCACTCGGTCGTGCACCGCTACGCGCGCTGCCTGTCGTATCCCGAGTGGGGGGTCGGCAGCGTCCAGGGCATCTACTTCACCGGCGATGGCGACGACGTTCAGCAGTGGGCGCGCGTCTCCTTCCAGCCGGGCATCCGCACCGTGCCGGCGGGCTCGCTGCAGTTCGTCGACTTCTCGCGCCCGGACCCCGGCGCGGAGCGCGTCGAGCGCTTCATGACCGCGGCCAAGCACGCGCTGGCGGAGGGCGACTTCAAGCTCGCCGCGCGCCGGCTCGTGTACGCGCGCGACGCCGAGCCCGGCAACACCCAGGTGCTGCGGCTGCTGACGCTCGCGTTCTGGCAGGCGGGCGACTACTCGGCGGCCGGCCGCGCCGTGCGCGACTGGATCCGGGCCGAGCGCGACCGGCCCGCGCCGTACCGCTACGCCGCGCGGATCTACGAGGACATGGGCGCGCTGATGCAGGCGGTAGACGCGGCGGAGCGCGAGACGGCGGCCGCGCCGGCCGACGGATCGGCCTGGGAGCGGCTCGGCCGGCTGCGGCTGCGGGCGTTCGACCGGGAGGGCGCGCGCGACGCGCTGGAGCGCGCCCGCGAGATCGCCCCGACCGAGCAGGGCCTGCTCGACCTCGCGCTCGTGGCCAGCCTCGCCGGCGACATCGGCGCCGAGGTGACCGCGTGCGAGCAGGCGACGGCGCTCGCGTCCGACTCCCCCGCCGCCTGGGCGCGCTTCGCCCACGCGCTGGCCCGGACCGACCGGGTCAGCGACTGCCTGGCCGCCTGCGAGCGCGCGCTCGAGCTGGCCGACGACCCCGAGGTCCGCGACGTGCGCGACCAGGTCGTCCGCTCGGCGCCGCGCGAGCTGCGGGCCGCGTAGTGGCGGGCCAAGCCGCGCGCGCGTTCGGCGAGCACCTCGCGCGCGTCGGCTACGGGCCGCCCGCGGCGCCCGACCACATCGCCGACCCCGTGCTCCGGCGCGCCGCCGCGCTCGCCTCCCTCGACGCTCGCGATCCACGCGAGTCGCTGCAGCGGCTGTTCGCGCTGGGCGAGCCCGGGCCCGCGCCGCCCGGCGTCGACCTCGAGGTGCTCGGCCTCGCCCGGCGCGACGGCGAGGTCCTCACCCCGCTCGTGCGCATCGACGAGCTCGACGGGCTGTTCGTGTGCGGCGAGGTCCTGTCGGCCGACCGGCCCGACGCCGTCGCGCCGGTCAGCGCGTCCACGCGGCTGGTCGCCGCGTTCACGCCGCAGCTGCGCGTCGACGCGGCCCTCGACGTCGGCACCGGCTCGGGCGCGCACGCGCTGCGGCTCGCCCGGCACGCCCGCCGCGTCGTGGCCACCGACGTCAGCGAGCGGGCGCTCGCGCTCACCCGCCTGAACGCGCAGATCAACGGCCTGGGCAACATCGAGACCCGGCTCGGCAGCTTCCTGGAGCCGGTGCGGGGCGAGCGCTTCGGCGTCGTCGTCTGCAACCCGCCCTACGTGATCTCGCCGGACGCCGAGTTCCTCTACCGCGACGCCGGGATGCGCGGCGACGAGCTCTGCCGGCGGCTGCTGGCCGAGCTGCCGGACGTGCTCGAGGACGGCGGCTTCGCCACGCTGCAGGGCAACTGGACCCACCCCGCCGGCGGCCCGTGGTTCCCGCCGGCGCCGCTCACCGCGCTGCTCACCCGCATCAAGACCTACGCGCCGCGCGAGTACGCCGAGAGCTGGTGCGCGCCCGACCACGCCGGCGACCCGGCCGGGTTCGCGGCGGCGGTCGCGCGCTGGACGGACAGCTATCGCGAGCTGGGCATCGAGGCGATCACGCTGGCGATCGTGGTCATGCGCGCCGGACCGCCGCGGCGGCCGTGGGCGACGACCATGCGCGCCCGCCCCTCCGGGCTCGGCCGCCGGCTGCCGGGGCTGTTCGCCGCCGCCGACCGGCTCGCCGGTGCGGACCTGCTGAGCCTGCGGCTGCGGCCGGCGCCGGGCCTCATCGTCGAGCGCCGCGGAGCCGACCGCTGCGTGCTCGAGCACCCGGCGACGCCGTGCGTGCGCCGGCCCGTCTCAGCCGCGCTGGCCGAGGCCGTCGAGCGCCTGCCCGGCACGCTCGACGACCCCGCGCTCTGGGAAGAGATGACCGCGCTGGTGAAGCTGGGCTACATCGAAGCGGCCTGATCCCAGAAGGCGCACATGTGCTCGGCCGCGTACTGCCCGTCCGTGATCGGCGTCGTCTGCCCGCCCGGACGCAGCGAGAGCATCCGGCCGCTGGAGTACTCCGGCCAGCGCGGCTGGCCCGGCACCCACGGCGCGCCCAGCCAGGCGAACGCGCCCCAGTAGCGGACCATCTGGCGCGAGAGCTCGAGCTGCGGCGGCGTCAGCTGCGGATAGAGCGGGATGCCGTTGTCGAAGCTCGGCCACATATACGCCAGCTCCATGGCGTGGCCGGAGCCCCACTGATAGCCGGGCAGGTTGTTGTTCAGATGGGGCGCGTTCGGGTCGTTGAACTCGTACGCATACGTGCGCGTGGCGGCGGCGAACTGCTGCGCCAGCGCCCGCGCGGTGCAGCCGCCGATGCCGGCGGCGAAGCCGCTGTCGGTCCAGATGTCGCCGATCGCGTAGGCCGCCGTGTACGGGCTCGGGTAGGCGCTCCAGGGGTAGCGCTGCAGGACCGCGTCGGCCCGGGCGCCCTCGGTCGAGCGCACGAACGCCTCGTACTGGGCCTGGGTGAAGCCGGCGAACCCCTGCGAGAACGTCCGGCCCTCGTTGCGATTGGAGCCGAACAGCGTCGGCACGCGCGTGAAGCGGCCGCTCGCGATGGCGTCCGCGGGCGCGACCGGCAGCAGGTCGCCGTCGACGGTGAACGACGCCGCGGGCTGCGGCGTGGCGTCCAGGAGCGCCCCGACCGGCTTGACGCGCAGGCACGCCGCGTCGCTGCAGCCGAGCGCCGCGGCGAACCTCGCGCCGCTCGCCTGCCCGTCGGCGAGCGTCTGGCTCGGGCAGCTGCCGCTCTGCATCACCGCACGGCTGAACATCCCGCGCATCGAGGGCGCAGCCAGGATCGCGCACACCGAGAAGCCGCCGGCGGACTCGCCGGCGATCGTCACGTTGCGCGGGTCGCCGCCGAAACGGCGGATGTTGGAGGCCGTCCAGCGCAGCGCGGCGCGCTGGTCCATCAGGCCGAAGTTCCCGGCGCCGATCCCGGGCAGCGCCAGGAAGCCGAGCGCGCCGAGGCGGTAGTTGATCGACACGACGACGACGTGGTCGGTGCGGGCGATCAGCGCGCCGTCGTGCTGGGTGCCCGAGCCGGTGGTCAGCCCGCCGCCGTGGATCCAGAACAGCACCGGCAGGCGATGGGCGAAGCCCTGCGGCCGGTAGACGCTGAGGTACAGGCAGTCCTCGGTCTCCGACCGCGGCCCGTTGGAGTTCGCCGTCTGCGGGCAGCGGTTGGGCAGCGTGGTGGCGTCGCGCACGCCGTGCCAGCGCGCGGCCGGCTGCGGCGGCCGCCAGCGCAGCGCGCCCACCGGCGGCGCGGCGTAGGGGATGCCCAGGAACTTGTCCACGCCGTCCGCGGACAACCCGCGGACCGGACCGTGGTCGGTGGCGGCCACCGGGCCGCCGTGGGCACGCGCCGGCGCCGCGCCGGCGAACAGGACGGTGGCGGCCAGCAACGCGACCGCCGGGAAATATGACTTCATCTGGACCTCCCGAGCCCCTACGTGGCCCGAATATTGCCAGACGGTTGGCTTATTCGGCGGCCGGTGCGGCGTCGGCCGGCGCGTGCGTGCGCAGCGGGTACTCGGGCAGCAGGATCGCGAGCACCAGCACGACGGCCGCCAGCGGCACGATCGCCCAGAAGACGGCGTGCGTGGCGCCCGACAGCGCCGCCCGGGCGGCCTCGTTGACGTGCGCGCCGCCCGACGTGAGCGCGTTGACGTCGATCCCGCTCCCGATCTGCGCGGTCAGCAGCGCGCCCAGCCCGGCCACCGCGAC
>JAICUS010000552.1 GCA_025935735.1 Solirubrobacteraceae bacterium
AGCCCGAGCTGCATCCAGAACGTCTTCGCCCCCGCCGCCACCGCCTCCCGCGCGACCGTCGGGAGCTGGTCCGCCCGGCGGAACGCGTCGACGATGTCCGGCCGGCGCGGCAGGTCGGCCAGCGACGGGTACGCGCGCACGCCGAGGATCTCGGACTCGTTCGGGGTGACCGGCCAGACCTCGTAGTCGGCGCTGGAGGACAGCAGGTAGGTGAGCACGAAGTTGGCCGGCCGCGCCGGATTGGCCGACGCGCCGACGACGGCGATGGTGCGCGCGCCGCGCAGGATGTCGCGCCGCTCGGCGGCGGTGGGCGGCGTCCAGGTCATCCCAGCGCCCGGTCGAGGTCGTAGAGGATGTCGTCGGCGTCCTCGATGCCGACGCTGATGCGCACGAGCTCCGGCCGCACGCCGGCCGCCTCCAGCGCCTCCGTGGACAGCTGGCGGTGGGTGGTCGAGCCCGGGTGGATGACCAGCGTGCGGGTGTCGCCCACGTTGGCCAGGTGCGAGCACAGGTCGACGCGGGAGATGAACGCCTCGCCCGCCTCGCGGCTCTCCAGCCCGAACGAGAACACGGCGCCCGGCCCGAGCGGCAGGTACTTCTGCGCCAGGGCCAAACCCGCGTCCGAGGGCAGCCCCGCGTAGCGCACCCAGCGCACGCGCGGGTCGGCGTCCAGCCACTCGGCCACCCGCTGCGCGTTGGCCACGTGCGCCTCCATGCGCAGCGGCAGCGTCTCCATCCCGTGCAGGATCAGGAACGCGTTGAACGGCGAGAGCACGCCGCCGAAATTGCGCAGCCCCTCCACGCGCAGCTTGGTGGCGAAGCCGTACTCGCCGAAGTTGTCCCAGAAGCGCAGGTTGCCGTAGGTGGCCACCGGCTCGGTCATCACCGGGAAGTTGCCGTTGTCCCAGGGGAAGCGGCCGGAGTCCACGATCGCGCCGGCCATCGAGGTGCCGTGGCCGCCGAGGAACTTCGTCGCCGAGTGCAGGACGATGTCCGCGCCGTGCTCGAGCGGCCGGCACAGGTACGGCGTGGCCAGCGTCGAGTCGACCGCAAACGGCAGCCCGGCGGCGTGGGCGGCCGCGCCGATCGCCTCCAGGTCGGCGATCGTCCCCGCCGGGTTGGCGATGATCTCCGTGTAGAGCAGCTTCGTCCGGCCGGGCACGATCGCGGCGGCGAACGCGTCCGGGTCGTCCGGCGGCACGAACGTCGTGTCGATCCCCAGCCGGCGCAGCGTCACGTTGAGCAGCGTGTAAGTGCCGCCATACAAGGCCGAGCTGGCCACGATGTGGTCGCCGGCGTCGCACAGCGAGCAGAACAGCAGCGTCTCCGCCGCCTGCCCCGAGCCCGTGGCCACGGCGCCGATCCCGCCCTCGAGGCTGGCCAGGCGCTCCTCGAACGCCGCGACGGTCGGGTTTCCCAGCCGCGAGTAGATGTTCCCGTACTTCTGCAGCGCGAACAGGTCCGCGGCGTCCTCGGTGTCCTCGAAGACGAACGAGGTCGTCTGGTAGATCGGGACCGCGCGCGCGCCCGTCGTGGGGTCGGGGCGGGCGCCGGCGTGCACGGAGCGCGTGCGCATGCCCCAGTCGCGGTCCTCGGGAGCTCCCATGGCCTGCAAGCTACAGTCCGGCGGGATGTCGATCCTGCCCGGAGCACTGGTGAGCAGCCCCTGGCTCGCCGAGCACCTGGACGACGTCCGCGTGATCGAGGCGACGGCCTACCTCGACCCGCCGATCCACGTGGGCAAGCCCTACCACCCGCGCGCCGGCCGGGCCGAGTACGACGCCGGCCACATCCCGGGCGCGGCGTTCGCGGACCTGGTGGACGGGCTGGCCGAGCCGGACCCCGAGCTCAACTTCACGTTCCCGTCGCCCGGACGCTTCGCCGCCGGCATGTCGGCGCTGGGCGTCGAGGACGGCACCGCGGTGGTCGTCTACGACCGCAACGGGATGACGTGGGCGACGCGGCTGTGGTGGCTGCTGCGCGCCTACGGATTCGACGACGCCGCCGTGCTGGACGGCGGCTTCGACGCCTGGACGGCCGAGGGGCGGCCCGTGTCGACCGACCCGCCGGCGCCGCGCGACGCCGCCTTCACGCCCCGGCCGCGTCCAGAGGCGATGGCCGGCATCGACGAGGTGGCCGGCGGGCCGGACTGCCTGCTCAACGCGCTCTCGCCCGCCGTCTTCCGCGGCGAGGAGAACCGCTACGGCCGTGCGGGACGGATCCCCGGCAGCGTGAACGTCTATGCGCACTCGATCGTCGACCCCGAGACGCACCGGCTGCTGCCCGCCGGCGAGCTGCGCGAGCGCTTCGCCGCGGTCGGCGCCCTCGGCGGCGAGCGGGTCGTGGCCTACTGCGGCGCCGGCATCTCCGCCACGCTGGACGCGTTCGCGCTCACCCTGCTGGGCGCGCCCGACGTCGCGGTCTACGACGGCTCGATGGCCGAGTGGATCGCCGACCCCGCGCGTCCATTGCAGAAGGGCTGAGTTCTCGCGCGGACATCGCCTGCATCGGGGATTGCAGGCGATTCCTTCCGGTGCATCAAGCTGTCGCGCCGATTGACCGGAAACCGACTTGTTCGGGCCCGGTCGTGCGTGTGCTTGCGCCATCCGCACGGATGTAGGTTGCGCCCACATTCCACGGGAGGGGCCATGTTGCGACGTGCAGTACTCGTGATGGCGATGTCGGCGTGCGGAGCGGTGTTCGCCGCGCCGGCGTCGGCACACCCCAGTCCGGCCGGCTGCCGCGCGAACGGCATCGACCTCACGCTGGGCAAGTCCGTGGACTCGCCGTCGGTCGTCCGCCCCGGCGACACGATCACGTTCCAGGTCGCGATCGCGAACACCAACAGCGTGCTCGGCATCCCGTGCGACGTGACCGGTGCGACGGTCGGCATGGCGCCGCCGAACGCCGACGGGACGGCGAACCTCAACCCCGCCGCGCCCTCCACCCCGGTGGCGTCCAATCAGACCTACCAGAGCATGTTCCCGGCCAAAGTGATCGGCTCGTTCAGCTGGGTGGTGAACCTCAACCCCAACGTCGAGGCCGCGTACGCGCTCGCGCGGGTCAGCGGCACCCTGCACGACACCGCGCAGGACCACGCGTTCGCCGACGTCGTCAAGACCATCGGCTTCACGGTCAGCAACCCGAAGCTGACGCTCGACAAGGTCGGTTCGATCACCGCCGGACAGGCGCCTCAGGCCGTCGTCTACACCTACGTGGTCCGCAACGACAGCACGACGCCGGTGCCGATGAACAACGTCAAGGTCAACGACGACAAGTGCGCGAACCCGAGCTACATCGGCGGCGACAACGGCGACAGCCTGCTCTCCAACGGCGAGTCGTGGACGTTCACCTGCACGTCGCTGTTCCAGCTGCCCGGCGTCTACACGAACACGGCGACCGCGTGCGCCAACAGCACCGTGCCCGGTGACACGACGCGGCCGGTGTGCTCGCCGCCCGACACCTGGACGGTGACCGTCACCCCGAAGCCGAAGGGCGCGGTGAAGGGCGCGAGCGCGTCCTCGCCGAGGCGCTGCACGGTGGCGCCCACCACCCGCGTGAGGGTCCGCGCGCGCGAGCTCTCGACCGTCCGGGTGCGCGTGCGGGTCAACGGCAAGAACGTGGCGAAGTCGCTGGTCCACGTGCGTGGCGCCGGCGTGAACAAGAAGGCCCGGACCAACAAGAAGGGCATGGTCACGTTCCGCGTGCGGCCGAAGAAGACCGGCCGTCTGCGGATCTCCTCGGACAAGTGCGGCGTGGCCGCGCGGCTGTCCGTCAAGCCCGCCCGGCAGGTGGTCTCGCCCGCGCTCCCCGAGGTCACCGGCTGAGGTGCGGGGCCGCTCCGCCCTCCTCCTCCTCGGCGCGGCCCTGTTGGCCCTCGTCGTCGCGGCGCCCGCTCCGGGCGCCGCGCCGGCGCGGGTCGAGCACCAGCAGCACCGGGGCACGCAGGCGTTCTTCGCGTTCGGCAACCACGCCGCGACGGCGCGGGCGC
>JAICUS010000047.1 GCA_025935735.1 Solirubrobacteraceae bacterium
CGGGATCGGCGTCGACGAGCTGGACACCCTGTTGGCCGCGCACGACATCGCGGTGACCCTGCACAACGAGCCGTACCCGTCCTTCGAGAACCGGGTCTGCCTGCACCTGGCGGCCGGCCAGCGCGTGGTGTCGGAGACGCTCAGCCCCACGCACGGCCTGGAGCCGGACATCGACTATGTGGAGATCGAGGACCCGTGGCAGCTGCTCGGCGTCCTGCGCACCGCGGTGCGCTTCCCGCGGGCCTACGAGCGCGTGCGGGTGCGCGGGCGCCGCAAGGCCGAGGCGTTCCGCGCCTCCCGCGTCTACCCGCGGCTGGTCGGCGACCTGCTGCGCGACCTGCGCGCGTTCGGCACCGAGCGCGCCGCCGCTTAGTCTGTCGACTAAGTCTGCTAATCTCAGCTCATGGTCGTGGTGGGTGTGCACGAAGCCAAGACGCAACTCTCGAAGCTTCTGCAGCGCGTCGAGAATGGTGAGGAGATCGTGATCGAGCGTCGGGGGACGCCCGTCGCCCGGCTAGTCTCCGTCGCCAACGCGCATCCGTTCGCCCAAGCTCGGAACCGGTACCCGCGGGACGAGCTGGTGATCGCGGACGACTTCGACGAACTGCCACCGGACATCGCCGCGGCGTTCGGCGCCGAGTGAAGCTGCTCCTCGACACGCACGTCGTGCTGTGGTGGGCATACGACGCCGATCGGGTGAGCGACTCGGCGGACCAGCTGCTGACCGATCCGCGGCATGAGGTGCTGCTCAGCGCCGTGGTCGCATGGGAGATCGCGATCAAGCGCTCGCTGGGCAAGCTCGAGGTCCGCGGTGGGCTTGTCTCCGAGCTGGTGCGTGGCGGCGCGACGGCGCTGCCCGTAAGCGTGGCGCACGCGGAGGCGGTCGCGGAGCTGCCGCTCCATCACCGGGATCCGTTCGATCGCCTGCTGATCGCCCAGGCGCGAGCCGAGGGCGCGGTCCTGGTGTCGGCGGACCCGGCGCTGCGCGCCTACGAGGTCCCCGTCCACTGGTGACGCTCAGGGGCGCGCGCGGCCGGTCAGGCGGTCGAGGCGCGTGCGCACGCGGACCGCGGCGCGGTAGGCGCGCGAGCCCGACATCTCGGCCGCCCGCGCGGTCACCGCCGCCAACTCGGACGCCGTGCGCTCGCCGTCGAAGCGGGCGCCGGCCAGGTCGCGGGCGAGGCGGACGGCGGCGCGGGACGGGTCGGGCGGCGGCTCGCGCGCGATGGCGCGCAGCGCGAGCGCCATCGCCTGGCCCTGCTGCTCCCAGGACGGCCAGGCGCGCGCGGTGGCCAGCGCGCCGTGGCGCAGGCGGTGCAGGAGCTTGCGATCGCGGGCCAGCAGGTCGAGCGCGCGGGCGGTGCCGGCGGTGTCGTCCCAGTCGACCACCAGGCCGTTCTCGCCGTGCACGACGTACTCGTCGTGGCCGCTGACCGGCGTGACGACGCAGGTGGCGCCGCGGTGGAAGGCCTCCAGCGGCGGGCCGAACATGCCCTCGACGCGCGAGAGCTTGAGCAGGACGTCGGCGCCGGCGTAGAGCTCCGCCAGCTCGCGCTGCGACACCGGGCCGAGGACTCGGTCGGCGCCGAGGCCGTCGCCGGAGCCATCGGGCGAGACGATCGTCACGTGCTTGGACGCCGTCATCGCGCCCGTGGCCGCCAGCGCCTCGGGGATGCCCTTGAACGGCACGTGCGCGCTGCCCTCGACAAGGATCCGCAGCGGCCCGCCGGCGGACACCGGGGCGGACTCGACCGGCGCGAACACGTTCTTGGCGATCCCGTTGCGCACGTAGAGCACACGCTCGCCGCCCAGCAGCGCCTCCAGCGTGCGGGCGATCCAGCGGGCCTCGGTGATGAAGCGCACCGGCAGGTCGAGCGCCAGCGCGGCGGCCCACTGCAGCGGGTCGCGCGGGCCGTAGAAGCGGTCCTCCAGCGACTGCACGAAGCAGGCGTGGCGGCCGGCGTCCAGCTCGAACAGGTGGCTCGCCGTCTCCCACCAGGTGGACAGCGCGACGTCGTAGCTGCGTACCTCGGAGAGGCCGACCACGCGCGCGCCGGCCAGCCCGTCGTGCGACCAGTCCGGCCGCGCCGCCGGCCGGGTGAGCACGAGGTCGACGTCGAAGCCCTGGCGGGAGAGCTGGACCGCGTGCTGGACGATCACCCCGACGCCCCCGGACAGCTGCAGGTCCTGGGTCAGGAAGGCCACGCGCAAGGCGCGGGTATCGTAGCCCCGGTGCCGTTGCGGGTCACCTTCGCCGGTCCGGCGCCGAGGCTCGCGGCCCACGCGCTGTACGCCCCCGCCGGGGGCCTGGAGCCGCGCTTCGCCGACGTGCGCGCCGGGGCGGACCCGCGGGCGGTGCGGGAGACGATCGCCCAGGGCGCGCCGCACGTGGTGATCGCCCTCGACGTCGACCCCGAGGCGCTGGAGGGCCTGCCGGCCGCGACGCTCACCGTCGGCGGCGACGGCGGCGACCGCGTCCTCGGCCGCCCCGGCGACACGCGGGCCTGGCGCGCGCGCCCGCTGCCGGTCGACGACCGCCTGTTCGCGCCGGTCGAGCCCGCCGCGGGAGCACCGCGAGCGCTCTGTTTGACGCCCTCCACCGGCCGGCGCGAGTGGCTGCTGATGCTGGCCAAGCACGACCACGACGTCGTCCACTACGCGCACGGGCTCGCCGGCGACGCGTTGACTGCCCAGCTCGCCCGCGCGGACGTCGGGATCGCCGTGGCCGCCGAGGCCGACCTCGCGTTCCCGGACGAGGCGCTGATCCACCTCGCCGCCGGCCACCTGCTGCTGGCCGAGCGCTTCGTCCCCACGTGCGGCCTGGAGGCGGGCATCGACCACGTGCTGGTGGCCTCGCGCGAGGACGTCGTGGCCACGCTCACCCAGCTGCGGCTGCGCCCGGACGCCTACGAGCGCGTGCGCGTCCGCGGGCGGCTGAAGGCCGAGGAGCACCGGGCGTCCGTCGTCTGGCCGCGGATCGTGGCCGACCTGCTGCAGGACATCCGCGTGTTCGGCAATACCCTCACCGTGTGAGCGAGCGCAGCCCAGCGGTGGTCGTCGAGGGCGTCTCGAAGACGTTCGCGCTGCCGCACGAGCGCGTCCACACGCTCAAGGAGCGCGCGCTGCACCCGCTGCGCGGCACGCGGACCGACACGCTGCACGCGCTGCGCGACGTGTCGCTGGAGGTCGGCCGCGGCGAGTTCTTCGGGATCGTCGGGCGCAACGGCTCGGGCAAGTCGACGCTGCTGAAGTGCCTGGCCAGCATCTACGCGGTCGACGGCGGCACGATCCGGCTCGGCGGCCGGCTGTCGGCGTTCATCGAGCTCGGCGTGGGCTTCAGCATGGACCTGCCGGCCCGCGACAACGTGACCATCAACGCCACGATGCTCGGGCTGAGCCCGCGCGAGGCCCGCCGGCGCTTCGACGCGATCCTCGACTTCGCCGAGCTGGGCGACTTCGTCGACCTCAAGCTCAAGAACTACTCGTCGGGCATGCTCGTCCGGCTCGCGTTCGCGGTGATGATCCAGGTCGACGCCGAGATCCTGCTGATCGACGAGGTGCTGGCCGTGGGCGACGCCGCCTTCCAGCAGAAGTGCTTCGACGAGTTCGCCCGCATCCGCGAGAGCGGCCGGACCGTGCTGCTGGTCACCCACGACATGGGCGCGGTGAACCGCTTCTGCGACCGCGCGCTGCTGCTCGAGCGCGGCCGGGTGGCGGCCCACGGCGACCCGGAGACGGTGGGCAACCGCTACTTCGAGCTGAACTTCTCCGAGGCCGCGAGGGCGGACGCCGGGCTGGACCGCTCGACCGAGCGCATGGGCGACGGCCACGCGGAGATCGTCGAGTGCTGGTTCGAGGACGGCGCGGGCGAGGCCGTCGCCGGCGTCGCGGCCGGCGCGCCGTGCGCGTTCGCCGCGCGCGTGCGCTTCATCGAGCCGGTGGACGACCCGCTGTTCGGCGTCGTGCTGCAGAACGACCGCCGGGAGACCGTCCTCGCCGCCTCGACGCTGTGGAGCGACCCCACGCCCGGCCGCTACGAGCCCGGCGACGAGATCACCTACCGCGTGCGCTTCGAGAACCGGCTCGTGCCCGGCCGCTACTTCGCCACGCCCGCCGTGGCCCGCCAGGGCCAGGGGATCGCCTGGATCGACCGGCGCGAGCGGATGGCCGACCTGCTCGTCTCCGGCCTCGCCCGCACCGACGCCGTGGTCGACCTGCCCTACGAGGTCACGGTGAGCCGCGCCGCCCGGGCCGAGGTCACCACGTGAGCGTCCAGGCGCTCGGCCCGCCGATCAAGGGCCCGACCGCGCTGGGCAGCGACCCGCGGCGGCTGTGGCACCTCGCCCGCACGATGGCCGTGAGCGAGTTCAAGCTGCGCTACTTCGGCTCCTCGCTGGGCTACCTGTGGTCGCTCATGCGGCCGCTGATGCTGTTCGGCATCCTCTACGCGGTCTTCACGCAGATCATCCGGATCGGCTCGGGCGTGGAGCTCTACCCGGTCGCGCTGCTGCTCGGCGTCGTGCTCTTCGGCTTCCTCTCGGAGTCCACCGGCGCGGCGCTGACCTCGCTGGTGGACCGCGAGGCGCTCATCCGCAAGGTCGAGTTCCCGCGGATCGCCGTCCCGTTCTCCACGGTCCTGACCGCGCTCATGAACGTCGGGCTGAACCTGATCGCGGTCGTGGTGTTCCTGCTGGCCGCCGGCGGCTCGGTGCGCTGGAGCTGGCTGGAGCTGCCGTTCCTGCTGGCGGCGCTCGCGGTGCTGGCCGGCGGTGCGGGGATGCTGCTCTCGGTGCTCTACGTGCGCTTCCGCGACGTGCGGCCGATCTGGGACGTCGCGCTCCAGGTCCTCTTCTACGCCTCGCCGATCTTCTATCCGATCGACACCGTGGCGAAGAAGCACGAGATGCTGGCCCACGTGCTGATGCTCAACCCGTTCGCCGCCATTCTCCAGCAGGCCCGCCACGCGGTCATCGCCCCGAGCCACCCGAGCGCCGCGGCGGCGATCGGCGGGGGCGCGGCCATCCTGGCGCCGATCGCCATCGGCCTGGCGATCGCGGTCGCCGGATTCGCGGCGTTCCACCGCGCCGCCCCGCGCATCGCCGAAGAGCTCTAGGACCCGGCGACCGAGACGGAGGCGATCCTGAGCCCCGTCGCGGGCGCTCCGGCCGCCCGACGGCGGCCCATGACGTCCAAGCGGACGGACGCGGCGCCGGTGGCCGGGACGCTCAGCGGCAGGCTGACCGCGCGCGATCGCCCGAGCGGGACCGCCACCGAGCGGGCGGCCCGGCCGGCCGGCGCGCGCAGGGTGAAGCCCCGTTGCGCGGACGGGCTGGTGGTCACCGTCAGGGTCACCCGGCGCGCCCCCGCGCCGAACACGTGCAGGCTGCCGTGGTCGCCCACGCCGATGTCGCCGATGTCGCTCTGGGCCTCGAGCGACCAGGCGGCGCGGTAGGGCCGCGGCGCCCGCCAGACCACGAAGCCGTTGCGCGCGGCGACCGGGCGCCCGCCGCGCAGGCGGAACCGCTTCTCCGCCGCGGTCGTCAGGATCAGCGCACGGTCGTCGAGGCCGGCCAGCCGGCCCGTGCGCTCGTCCACGGTCACCGGGGTGCCGAACGACTGCCCGTCGTCGGGGGACCCCGGCATGCGATAGAGCCGGTCGAGCCGCTTGCTCCAGAAGTCGAGGTCCCACCACATCGCGGGCGTGATGCCCGGCTCGACCGCCGTCCCGAGGACCGCGCCGATCGGCGCCGTGCCCGGCGCCTCGCGATCCAGCCAGTCGCGCCCGGCGAGGAACGCCGGCGACACCCCGGCCTGCGTCTGCGCGATGCGGTGCAGCGTGTAGCCCGTCTGCACCAGGTTGGCCAGCAGGAGGGCCGCGCCGGCGACGAGCCCGACGGTGCGGGCGGGCCAGCGCCGGCGCGCGAAGGCCAGGCCGACCGCCGCCACGCCGACGGCGGCACCGACGAGCAGCGGCATCGACAGCGAGCGCAGCCCGACGGCGGAGGCCAGCTGCTCGGTCCGCCCGGACAGCACGAGGTGGAACGTCTGGCTGGGCGTGACCAGCGACGGCCCGGACTGCGCCAGGTGCGACACGGCGACGAGCACCCCGGAGAGCACGCCGGCGACCACGATCGGAAGCGTCGCCGGGCGCCGCTCGACCAGCATGGCCGCGCTCGCCACGACGAGCACGGGCACGAGGAAGAAGAGGTAGCGGTCGTTGAACCCGGCCGTGTAGCTCACCGAGAACGAGCCCGTCATGACCACCAGCAGCACGCCGGCGCACAGGCCGACGGCCGCGAACGCGCGGGCGGCGCCGCTCGCGGGGCGGGCGAGCGTCAGCCCGATCCAGGCCGCCGCCAGCGCCAGCGGGAGCCCGCCGATGCCGACGACCACGTACGCCAGCAGCTCGCGTCCCGCGGCCCAGGTCCCGGCGGGCAGGAGGTCGCCCGCGAGCGGGCCGGCGTAGTTCCCCAGCACCGCGGTCCGGGTGCCCGGTGAGGCCAGCGCCGCCAATCCCGCCAGCGCGGCCAGCGCGAGCGGCCAGTGGGCCCGCAGCGCGCTCGCCCACCGCCGGCGGGCATCGCCCGGGGAGCTGAGCTGGAAGACGAGGACCGCCGCCACTAAGGCCGCGCCCAGCACGGCGAGCTGCGTGCGCGCCAGCGAGGCGGCGAGGATGGCCAACAACGCGACCACGTCGCGTCTCCAGGACGGGCGCTCGACGGCGCGGGTCATGGCCAGCAGCGCCCAGGCGAACGCCGGGTAGGCGATCGGCTCGGTCATCAGGCTGGCCGTCATCGCGAGCCACGGGACCGCGACGCCCAGCGCGGCGGCCAGCACCGCCGCGGCGCCGTCCCGGGTGATCGCGCGCGTGAGCAGGAACACCGGGACCGCCGTCGAGACGAAGACCAGGGCCGAGATCACGTGGCTGACGGCGAACGCCGTCGTGGTGCCGAACAGCCCGTAGGCCGGGGCGAACAACAGCGGCCCGAGCTGCGCGTAGGAGTTGAACCACGGATCGCCGCTGAGGCTCGGCCGGAGGTGGTTCCCGAACCAGACGGCCTGCTTCATGTAGCCGAGCTCGTCCGGCATCACGAAGTACTGGGAGAAGCCCAGGACGTACGGGACGGCGACGATCACCCCCGCCAGGAGCACGATGCCGAGGCCGAACCACGGCGAGGCCAGGGCGCCCCGGGCCGGTGCCCGCTCCGCCACCCGCCGCCCGACGCGACGGAGGGCGACGCGCGTGGACTCCGGCTCGCCGAACGCGGCGCCGGCGAGCGAGCGGCCGAACGTCACCAGCACGGCGACCGGCACGCCGACCACGAACAGGATCAGCAACGGCCACAGCGTCACCGGCGACACGCCGAAGAACCGGAACGCGCTGGCGCGCTGGAGGCTCACCGGGAGCCGCGCCGCGATGCTGACCGGCCGCCGCTCGGTGAAGACGATGTCGAAGTTCGACCCGACGTCGCGGCCGCCGACGAACGTGTGCGAGCGCGACTTCGTCCGGTCGGCGGCGACATAGAGCGCGACGCGGCGCGCCCCGGCGTTGCGCAGGCAGATCGTCACCTCGACGGGGTGCGGCGGCGGACGGACGGCGACCTCGAAGGGACGGGAGTCGGCGTAGGCGGCGGGGATGCGGGCGACCGCGCGATAGCCGTCGCCGCTCAGGGTGATCTCGAGCGGCACGGCGCGGCGCCGGAAGGTCCCGACGCGCAGGCGCGCCTGCTCGCTGTAGCGGTCCACCACCGCGCGATCCATGCACGCCCGCTGGCCGGCGCCGAGCGGGATGGTGGCGACGGTGAACAGCGGATCCGGCTGCGGCGTCGTCGCGTAGTAGTCGCGGCCGTGCGTGAGGTAGGGCAGGCCCCAGATGGCGGCCGCCGCCACGAGCAGCGCCAGGCCGGTGGCGATCGCCGCCCTAGGCATAGAACCGGGCGAACAGGAGGGCCAGGGCGTCGACCTGCACCACGGTGAGGCCGACGAGCGCGACGGTGCTCACCCCGAGGGCGGCGCGCCGCGGCATCCAGCTGACGGCGAACGCGATGCCGGCCCCGTAGAGCGGCATCAGCGGCAGCAGATACCGGCCGGTGATCACCGGGTCCGCGCTCGCGAGCAGGCTGCGGATGGCGACGGCGTGCAGCAGCACCAGATAGCCGAGCACGGCGACGGCGAAGACCGCGAGGATGCCGGGGGAGCGGTGTCCGGACTCCCAGCGGGCGATCGCCCCGACCACCGCCGACACGGCCGTCGCGACCGCGGCGAGCGCGATGACGGTCAACACCCATCCGGGCGGTGACACCTCGAGCTGGGCGTAGCCCCCGAACAGCCGGTCGATGAACGCCTGCTTGATCGTCCAGTGCGGCTGCAGCGGCGTCATGAAGCCCAGCCGCGGCAGATAGAACTGCCACAGATACGAGGCCGACTGGCGAAGGCGCTGCAGCGTCGGGTCGCCCCCCAGGGCGTAGTAGGCCAGGAAGATGACCGTGCCCGCATAGAGCGCCGCCAGGCCGCCGCGCAGCGCCCGGCGCGCGCGAAGCGAGGCGGACGGGTGCCGCGCCCGCCAGGCGAGCGCCAGCGTCGTCACGGCCGGCAGCGCCAGCGCGACCCCACGCGGCTGGGTGAGGCCGGACAGGACCACGAGCGCCACGAGCCAGACGACGCGGGCCCGCGCCGGCCCCGCGCGCAGGATGCGGATCATCAGCCACAGGGCCGCGCACCAGATCGCCGCCAGCGCGAGGTCGGGGTTGATCGTCGCGGTCATGTGGATCAGCTGCGGCTGCAGCGCGACCGCGGCGGTCGCGAGCGTCTGCAGCCAGAGCCGCCCTCCCAGCAGCTCCCCGGCGATCAGCCAGCAGAACACGAGCACGACCAGCAGCAGCGGCAGGTTCGCCAGCCGCATCGCGAACGCGCGGTCGAACAGCGACGCGGACCGCAGCGCCGCGTAGGGCACCGCCTCGTAGAGGTAGTACGCGGGCGGGTTGCGCATCGACGGGGTGAACAGGCCGTTGGCACGGTCGGCGGTGCCGTAGCCGCGCCGGAGCCGGTCCCACATCCGCTCGTCCACCTCCGTGCCGGCGGGCCGGCCGGTGGGGTTGCCCCAGGACGGGCCGATGCCCGCCGTGAGCAGCGCGCCGACGAGTTCGGTGGAGTACGGCTGGTTTCCCTCGGGCGGCGCGGCGCCGGCCGCCTGCCACGGGATCGTGTGCGCCTCCACGATCTTCTGCGTGTAGGCGAAGTGGCTGACCTCGTCCGGGCCCTGCAGCGGTGGCATGACGGCGGTCCAGGTCACCGCCTCGACGACCGCGACCAGCGCCAGCACGAGCAGCGGGCGGGGCACGCGCCGGCGGACGACGGCGGCGTCGGGGCGCGCACCGCGCGCTGCCTGCGCCCGGCGCTCGAGCACGGTCACGCCGGCCGCTCCGCCTCGGCGTCGGCGCGCAGCGCCCGGGCGAAGGCCCAGACCGCGATCGACGGCACGCCGACGACGAACAGCGCGAGCAGGACCCAGAGCGTCGCCGGCACGACCACGCCGGGCCGCAGCACGTCCATGCGCCGGAGGCTCACGCCGAGCCGGCTGAGGATGCTCGTGGGCTTGCGCTCGTAGAAGGTGAGCACGAAGCCGGCCGGCGTCGGCACCCCGTTGACGTTGACGCGCGAGCGCGTCTTGGAGCGGTCGATCACCGCGGCCAGGGAGACGAGCTTGCCGCCCAGGTTGCGCACGCAGGCGGTGGCGATCAGCGACCGCGGCGGCGGGCGGACGTCGACGGCGATCGTCTGCCCGTCGGCGTAGGTCGCCGGGATGCGCCCCTGCGCCCGATAGCCGGGGCCGGTCAGCGTCAACTCCAGCGGCATGGCGCGCTTCCCGGCCGTGTGGGCCGACAGCCGCGCCTGCTCGCTGTGGCTGTCGAGCGCGACGAGGTCCATGCAGGCCGCGTCGTGACCGGGCACCGAGATCGACGCCGGCGGGACGAGCGGCGGCGGCTGCGGCGTCACCGCGACGTAGTCGCGCCCGCGGGTGAGATAGCGCGGCCCGATCGCCGCCAGCCCGGCCACGATCGCCACCGCGGCCACGATCGCCGCCGCCCTACGCATAGAACCTCGCGAACAGGACGCCCATCGCCGCGATCTGCAGCACCACGATGCCCGCCACCAGCGCCCCCGCGGCCACCGGGCCCCAGCGCCGCGGCAGCCAGGCGACCGCCAGCGCCAGCGCCACCCCGTAGAACGGCAGCAGGGGCAGCAGGTAGCGGCCGGTGATCACCGGATCGGGCGAGGTCAGCAGGCTCCGGAACGCCGCCGCGTGGAGCACGGCCAGGTAGCCGATGGGCGCGAGCAGCGCGACCACGACGACGTCCAGCCGCCGCCGGACGTCCCCCCGGCGGCGGACGACGCCGACCAGCGCGGAGGCGAGCACGAGCGCCCCGACGACCGTGAGCGCGGTGTAGACCCGGGGCGAGAAGTTGGCCTCGAGGTTCGCGAAGCCGCCGAACAGGCGCTCGACGAACACCTGCCGCACCCCGAAGGAGTGAGAGATCGACGGGCTCATGAACGGGAGCTTGGGCAGGTAGAACTGCCACAGGTACGACGCGAGCTCGCGCAGGTGCAGGCCGCTGACCTGGCCGAGCAGCGCGTAGTAGACGAGCACGGCGACGCCGGCGAGGGCGACGAGCGCCGCGCCGCCGAGGAGCGCGCGGCGCGCCCCGCGCCGCGCGGGCGGGCGACGGCGCCAGAGGGCCAGGGCGAGCGCCGCGGCGGCGGGGATGACGATCGCCACGCCGCGCGGCTGGGTCAGGCAGGATGCCAGCGCCAGGACCGCCAGCCACGCGATCCGCCCGCGCGCCGGGCCGCGCTTGACCAGCACGACCATGACGTACAGCGCCGCCGCCCAGATCCCGGCCAGGAGCACGTCGGGATTGACGACCGCGGTCATCTGGACCAGCTGCGGCTGGAGCGCGACCGCGAGCGAGGCGAGCGCCTGCAGCCAGCGGCGGCGCCCGAGCAGCTCGCCCACCAGCAGCCAGGTGAAGACGACCACGGCGAGCAGCGCCGGGATGTTGGCCAGGCGCATCGCGAAGACCCGGTCGAAGATCCCGAGCCCCGACGTCGCCGCGTAGGGCAGCGTCTCGTACAGGTAGTACAGCGGCGGGTTGCGCATGGCGAGCGTGAACCCGCCGTCGGCCGCCGAGCCGGGCGGCAGCTGCGCGTCGAAGGACTTCCAGATCGCCGCGTCCGCCGGCGTGCGCGCCGGCTGGGCCGCTGGGTTGGCCCAGGCGGGCGTGACGGCGCCGTAGGTGAGCGCGTAGGCCAGCTCGTGCGAGTAGGGAGAGCCCGGGTCCGCCGGCGCGCCGCCCGGATGCCACGGGATCGTGTGCCCGGCCGCGATCTTCTGCACGTAGGCGACGTGGCTGTCCTCGTCGGGGCCCTGGATGGGCGGGAGCGCGCACGTCCAGGCCAGCGCCGCGACGACGGCGGCGAGCATGCTGGCGACCAGAGGGGCCGGGACCCGCCGCGCGCCGGTGAGCGCGGCCGGTCGCGCCCGCGCCGCCACGGCCGTGGGCGTGGGGGTCTGAGCGGTCAGGGTCGTGAGGCTAGAAGACGTTTCACGGCAGCCGGCGGAGCGCCCTTTCGACGCCGGCCCAGTAGGCGCGCAGGCACGTCTGCAGCGCCCGCGAGCGGCCTGCCGGGCCCAGGAACGGCGAATCGAGCCCCGCCGAGAGCCCCGCCGCGAACTCGGCGGTCCGCACCCGGCGCGTCGCCTGCACCGCGCGGCGCTCGCGCAGCAGCCGCGGGAGCGCGGCCAGCGTCTCCCCGCCCGCGCGCAGCTTCTGCGGCAGCCAGCCGCCGGCCGCGGCCGCGGCCAGCAGCGCGAGCTCGGTGGCCAGCAGCGCCGGCGCGAGCAGGGCGAGCAGCGGCGCCGGATAGCAGCGCACGATCGTCGCCCAGCGGTTGCGCTCCAGCCGGCGCCACTTCGCCGCCCCCTTGGCGAACTCGTAGTCGTGGTCGACCACCGCCGCCGGCTCGATGCCCACGCGTCCGCCGGCCAGGCGGATCCGCAGCGAGAGGTCGACGTCCTCGTGGTACATGAAGTAGTGCTCGGGGAAGCCGCCGAGCCGCTCCCAGGTGGCGCGCGGGACGGCCAGGCACGCACCGGAGGCGAAGGCCACCTCGCGCGGGCCGGTCGCGCTGCCGGGCGCCGGCGCGCCGGCCTCGCCCGCCCAGGCGATGCCGCTGAAGTGCACGACGCCCCCGTTGGTGTTCACGACCCGCCCGTGCTCGGCGGTCACCAGCCCCATCCAGGCATCCCAGCCGCGCCCGGACGGCGCGCGGATGGCGTCCGCGAACCCGGGAGCGGGCGTCGCGTCCGGGTTGAGGAAGAGCAGCAGCTCGCCGCGGGCGGCGCGCGCGCCGGCGCCGGCGCCGGCGGCGAAGCCGGCGTTGCGCCCGAGCTCGAGCACCGTCGCCGCGGGCGCGAGCGCGCGCACGCGCTCCACCGTGCCGTCGGCGGAGCCGTTGTCGACGACCACCAGCTCGTCCTCCGGCCGCAGCTGGGCCACCAGCGCGGGCAGCGCGCAGGCCACCGCCGCCTCGCTCTGGAACGTGACCACGACGACGGACAGCGAGGTTTCGCCGCTCGGGGCCATCGGGGGCGCCATGCTAGCCTCGCGCAACGCCGCAACCGTCTCACTCGCGCGGCGTTGTGTGGTCTCGACCGGCTGCGACCCCGCAGCGCTTACGGCCATGTGTGGAATCTGCGGAGCCATCAACCTCCGGGGTGAGCCGATCCCCGACCTGCCTCGCCGCCTCGAGGTCATGAGCGACCTGATCGCGCACCGCGGCCCGGACGACGAGGGCTTCTGGATCCACGACCGCGGCCACGTCGGCTTCGGCCACCGCCGCCTGGCGATCATCGATCCGACGCCCGCCGGCCACCAGCCGATGCGCGACGAGGCCGGGCGCTGGCTGACCTACAACGGCGAGGTCTACAACTACCCCGAGCTGCGCCTGCAGCTGGGCGGGCGCTTCCGCACCGGCTGCGACACCGAGGTGGTCATGCGCGCCCACGAGCAGTGGGGCGCGGACTCGCTCAACCACCTGCGCGGGATGTTCGCCTACGCGCTGTGGGACGAGGTCGAGCAGGAGCTGCTGTGCGCCCGCGACCGCTTCGGGATCAAGCCCTTCTACTACGCCCAGGTCGGCGACGTCCTCTACTTCGCCAGCGAGGCCAAGGCGCTGCTGCCGTTCCTGCCCGGGATCCGCACCGACCTCGAGGGCCTCAAGGACTACCTGGCGTTCCAGTTCTGCCTCGCCGGCAAGACGCTGTTCGAGGGCGTCCGCGAGCTGCTGCCCGGCCACCGCCTGCGGGTGCGCAACGGCACCGCGGTGCCCGAGCGCTATTGGGAGGTCTACTACGACCTCGACTTCGACCACACGGCCAAGTACTTCGAGGAGCGCACCGAGGAGCTGCTGGAGGAGTCGGTGCGGCTGCACCTGCGCAGCGACGTGCCGGTGTCCGCGTATCTCAGCGGCGGCCTGGACTCCTCGAGCGTCGCGTCGCTGGCCAGCCGCGGCACCCGGGGGATGAAGGCGTTCACCGGCCGCTTCCCGGAGGACGCGCGCTACGACGAGAGCGAGTACGCGCGGGCCCTGGCCGACGAGCGCGGGCTGGACCTCAAGCTCGTCGACATCGGCGCGGGCGACTTCATCGGCAACATCGAGCGGGTCATCTACCACCTCGACCACCCGGTCGCGGGCCCCGGCTCGTTCCCGCAGTACATGGTCTCGCAGGCCGCCGCGCGCGACTCGAAGGTGATCCTCGGCGGCCAGGGCGGCGACGAGATCTTCGGCGGCTACACGCGCTACCTGATCGCCTACTTCGAGCAGTGCATCAAGGCGGCGATCGACGGCACGATGCACGGCGGCAACTTCGTGGTGACCTACGACTCGATCATCCCGAACCTCGTCGCGCTGCGGAACTACAAGCCGCTGCTGAAGGAGTTCTGGAGCGACGGCCTGTTCGAGGACCTCGACGCCCGCTACTTCCGGCTGATCAACCGCGCGCCGCACCTCGGCCCCGAGGTCGACTTCGACGCGCTCGGCACCTACTCGCCGTTCTCCACGTTCCGGGAGATCTTCAACGGCGACAACGTGGGCCACGAGTCCTACTTCGACAAGATGACCCACTTCGACTTCAAGACGCTGCTGCCCGCGCTGCTGCAGGTCGAGGACCGCGTGAGCATGGCGCACGGCCTGGAGTCGCGCGTGCCGCTGCTCGACCACGAGCTGGTGGAGCTGGCGGCCACGATGCCGGCCGACGTCAAGTTCAAGGACGGCACGATGAAGCACGTGTTCAAGGAGGCCACGCGCTCGCTCGTCCCGGACGTCATCGCCGACCGCAAGGACAAGATGGGCTTCCCGGTCCCGCTGCACGAGTGGTTCGCCGGACCGGCCCGCGACTTCATCACCGACGCCTTCTCGTCGCAGGCGGCGCTCGGGCGCGACCACTTCGACAACCGGCGCGTGCTCGCCGGATTGGAGAAGGAGAACCGCTTCGGGCGCCAGACCTGGGGCCTGCTATCCCTCGAACTGTGGCAGCGGCTCTTCCACGACCGCGAGCACGAGTTCAAGACCCTGCTAACGACGAAAGGCACGGCAAGTGAAGGTCCTGATCACGGGCGGGGCCGGATTCATCGGCTCTCACCTCGCCGATCGGCTGTTGGATGAGGACCACGAGGTCCTCGTCATCGACAACTACGCCACCGGACGCCGCGACAACCTGACCGAGCGCGCGGGCCTCGAGATCGTCGAGGACACGATCGAGGACCCCGATGTCGTCATGGAGGCGTTCGAGCGCTTCCGGCCGGACTTCGTCGTCCACGCCGCCGCGTCGTACAAGGACCCCGAGGCCTGGGGCGCCGACGTGCTGACCAACGCGCTGGGCACGGTGCACGTGGTCAGGGCCGCGCAGGCGACCGGCGTGCAGCGGCTGCTCTACTTCCAGACCGCGCTGTGCTACGGCACGACGCCGAACGAGCAGCCGGTCACGCTCGACCACCCGATCCGCCCGGACTCGAGCTACGGCATCTCCAAGACCGCCGGCGAGCTCTACATCGAGCTCTCCGGCCTGGACTTCCTGTCGTTCCGGCTGGCCAACGCCTACGGGCCGCGCAACATCTCCGGCCCGCTGCCGACCTTCTACCACCGCCTGACCGAGGGCAAGGGCGTGTTCGTGATGGACACGCGGCGCGACTTCATCTTCGTCGAGGACCTGGTCGACGTCGTCGTGCAGGCGATCGTCGAGGGCAAGGGCCACGGCCACTACCACATCTCCTCCGGGTCGGACTTCTCGATCAAGGAGCTGTTCGACGCCACGATCGCGGCGCTGCCCGAGGTCCAGCTCGACGGCGACGTCGAGGTGCGTCCACGCAACCCGGACGACGCGTACACGATCCTGCTCGACCCGAGCCGCGTGCGCCAGGACTTCGGCTGGCAGCCGAAGGTCCCGCTCGAGGAAGGCGTCCGG
The DNA here is from genome assembly GCA_025935735.1 of Solirubrobacteraceae bacterium. The sequence goes on from JAICUS010000047.1 coordinate 15,524, forward strand.
CGCGCGATCGAGTACTACCGGGAGTACGGCATCTCCCAGACCTACACGCATCTGAAGGTCGCCGAGTGAGCTTCGACGGCAGCCGGATCCTCGTCGTCGGCGGCGCGGGCTTCGTCGGCTCCAACCTCGTCCGCGCGCTGCTCGAGCACGGGCCGCGCGAGGTCCTGGTGGTCGACAACCTGCTCTCGTCGGAGCGGGAGAACCTGCCCGCCGACGACCGCGTGCGGCTGATCGAGGCGTCGATCAACGACGACGACGTGCTGGCCGGGCTGCCGCGTGATCTGGAGTACGTCTTCCACCTGTCGACCTACCATGGCAATCAGAGCTCGATGGCCGACCCGCTGGCCGACCACGAGCACAACACGCTGACCACCCTGAAGCTCTACGAGGCGCTCTCCGGCCACGACCGGATCAGGCGCGTCGTGTACGCGTCGGCGGGGTGCACGGTGGCCGAGAAGACCTTCGAGGGCGCGCAGGCCACGCAGGAGGACGCGCCGGTCTCGCTGTGGCTCGACAGCCCGTACCAGATCTCCAAGATCATCGGCGAGTACTACTCCAACTACTACTTCTCGCGGCACGGGCTGCCGGTGGTCAAGGCGCGCTTCCAGAACGTCTACGGCCCGGGCGAGGTGCTCGGCGCCGGCCGCTGGCGCGGCACCGTCAACACGGTCTGGCGCAACGTCACGCCGACGTTCATCTACAAGGCGCTCGACCACGAGGCGCTGCCGATCGAGAACGGCGGGATCGCCAGCCGCGACTTCATCTACGTCGGCGACATGGCGCAGGGCCTGATCGCCTGCGCGCTGCGCGGGGAGCCGGGCGGCGTCTACAACCTGGCCAGCGGCGTCGAGACGACGATCCGCGAGCTGGCCGAGCTGATCAACGAGCTGGCCGGGAACCCGACGCCGATCGCGCTGGCCCCGGCGCGCGACTGGGATCACTCCGGCCAGCGCTTCGGCGACCCCTCAAAGACGCGGCGCGAGCTCGGCTTCCAGGCCACGATGCCGCTGCGCGAGGGCCTGGAGCGCACGATCGCCTGGACGCGGTCCAATCGCGAGTGGATCGACAGCTGCATCGCGCGCCACGCGGAGCGGATGCGAGAGCTGGAGGGCGTCCCGGCGTGAGCGCCCCGGCGGCCCGGGATCCCTTACCGGTCACCGTCATCGAGCCGGTGAAGGGGTGGTCGTGGCCGAACTGGGCCGAGCTGTGGGCGCAGCGCGAGCTGATCTACGTGCTCGCGCGGCGCGACGTCGCGATCCTCTACAAGCAGTCGGTCATCGGCGCCGCGTGGGCGGTCGTCCAGCCGCTGGCGCTGGCCGCGGTGTTCTCGCTGTTCTTCGGCCTGCTGGCGCACATCAAGACCGGCACCGACGTGCCGTACCCGGTGTTCGCGGTGCTCGGCATGGTCACGTGGATCTACTTCTCCGCCGCGCTGGCGAAGGTGGCGTCGAGCACGATCGAGAACGCGCCGCTGATCTCGAAGGTGTACTTCCCGCGGCTGGTGATCCCGCTGGCCACCATGCTCGCGCCGACGGTCGACTTCGCCATCGGGATGGTCGTGGCGGTCGCGGTCACGCTGGCCTACGGGATCGTCCCGCCGGTGCAGGTCGTCCTCGTCCCGCTGCTCGTCCCCTGCGTGCTCGCCGTCGTCCTGGCCTTCGGCCTCTGGCTCGCCGCCATCCACGTCAAGTACCGCGACATCGGCAACGTCGTGGCGTTCGCGATCCTCGTCGGCCTGTTCATCACGCCGATCGTCTATCCGTTCAGCAACATCCCGGACTCCTACCAGGTGCTCTACGGCCTGAACCCGATGGTCGGCGTGCTCGAGCTGATGCGCTGGATGGTCCTGCCGGGGTCCGGCTTCCCGGCCATGCTGCTGGTGGTCACGGTGGTGGAGTGCGCCGTGCTGATCGCCACCGGCATCCTCTACTACGGGCGCGCGGAGCGCAGCTTCGCCGACGTGATCTGACGCCATGAGCGCGGCCATCCGGGTCGAGCAGCTGAGCAAGCGCTACTACCGCGGGGCGACCGGCGCGCAGGGCGCGCTGCTGTCCGAGCAGATCGGCAACGCCCTGCGCGCCGTCGGCCGGCGGCGCCCGCGGCCCGGCCCGGCCAGCGAGCCGTTCTGGGCGCTGCACGACGTCTCGCTGGAGGTCGGGCAGGGCGAGGTCGTGGGCCTGATCGGGCCCAACGGCGCGGGCAAGAGCACGCTGCTGAAGCTGCTGGCGCGGATCACGCTCCCGACCGAGGGCCGGATCGAGCTCCACGGGCGGATGGCCACGCTGCTCGAGGTGGGCACGGGCTTCCATCCCGAGCTGACCGGGCGCGAGAACGTGTTCCTCAACGGCGCCATCCTCGGCCTGAGCCGCCAGGAGATCGCCCGCCGGTTCGACGCGATCGTCGAGTTCGCCGGCGTCGAGGCGTTCATCGACACGCCGGTCAAGCGCTACTCGAGCGGCATGTTCGTCCGGCTCGGGTTCGCCGTCGCCGCGCACCTCGACGCCGAGATCATGCTGGTCGACGAGGTGCTGGCCGTGGGCGACGCGGCGTTCCAGCGCAAGTGCATGAACAAGATCCGCGACCTGACCGTCGAGGAGGGCCGCACGATCGTGTTCGTCAGCCACAACCTCGCCTGGGTGGAGCGGCTGTGCGACCGCGGCGTGCTGATCGAGCGCGGCGAGGTGGCGGCGGACGGACCCGTGGCGCAGGTGACCGCGCAGTACGTCAGCGCCGTCGATCCCGCCCAGCAGGGCGGCGTCAGCCAGATCCCCGCCTCGGCCCCGCGCATGGGGACGGGGACCGCGCGCTTCCGGCGCGCCCGGCTGCTCAACGCCGACGACGGGCAGACGACGGGCTCGCTGTACCTCAACCAGCCGATCGTGCTCGAGGCCAC
>JAICUS010000799.1 GCA_025935735.1 Solirubrobacteraceae bacterium
CCGATGCTCTCGCTGGCCAACGCGCGCAGCGAGGAGGAGCTGCGCGCCTGGATCGACCGCATGCGCAACCACCTCGCCCGCGAGGGGATCGAGGACGCGAAGTTCGAGTTCGTGGCCGAGCCGAAGATCGACGGGCTGGCCATCTCGCTGATCTACCGCGACGGCGTGCTCGAGCGCGGTGCCACCCGCGGCAACGGCGAGGTGGGCGAGGACGTCACCCACAACCTCAAGACGATCGGCTCGATCCCGCTGCGCATCGACGACGCGCCGCCGCTGCTGGAGGTGCGCGGCGAGGTCTATATGTCGCTGCCGGACTTCGCCGCGCTCAACGAGCGCCGGGCGCAGGCGGGCCTCTCCACGTTCATGAACCCGCGCAACAGCGCCGCGGGGACGATCCGCCAGCTCGATCCCGCGCTGGCCGCCGAGCGCCCGCTGTCGATGTGGTGCTACGCGATCGGAGTCACCGAGGGCCTGACGCTGGCCTCGCACTGGGAGGCGCTGGAGTGGCTGCGCGGCCACGGCTTCCGGGTCAACGGCGACGTCAAGAAGCTCGGCTCCGAGGACGACGTCGTGGCCCAGTGCCTCCAGTGGCAGGACCGCCGCGGCGCGCTGGACTTCGAGATCGACGGCGTGGTGGTGAAGGTCGACGACTTCGAGCAGCAGCGCCGGCTCGGCGTGGTCGGGCGCGACCCGCGCTGGGCGATCGCCTGGAAGTTCCCGCCGACCACCGCGATCACCCGGCTGAACGCGGTCAACTGGAATGTCGGCAAGTTCGGCGACCTGCACCCGTTCGCCGCGCTGGAGCCGGTGCACGTCGGCGGCGTCACGGTGAAGGCGGCGACGCTGCACAACGAGGAGGACCTGGCGCGCAAGGACGTCCGTCCCGGCGACGACGTGATCGTCCTGCGCGCCGGCGACGTCATCCCCCAGGTCATCTCGCCCGCCCCGCACGCGGTGGAGAAGCCGGACCGCGCCGACCCGCCGCGGCCGCCGGAGCGCTGCCCGTTCTGCGACACGCCGACCGTGAAGGCCGAGGGCGCCGTGTTCACCCGCTGCCCGAACCGCGACTGCCCGGAGCGCCGCTGGCAGCTGCTGACCACGTTCGCGCAGGTGATGGACATCGACGGCCTGGGCGAGAAGCAGGTGGCCACGTTCCAGAAGCTCGGGTTCGTGCGCACCGCGGCCGACTTCTACCGGCTCGAGCCGGAGAAGCTGCTGGAGCTGGACGGCTACGGCCAGGTCAGCGTCGACAACCTGCTGCGCTCGATCGAGGCCTCCAAGGAGCGCCCGTTCGGCGTCGTGTTATTCGCCATCGGGATCGAGGGCGTCGGCTACGTCACCGGGCGCGACCTGGCGGCCCGCTTCCGCTCGGTCGACGCGCTGCTGGCCGCCGCGCCCGAGCAGATCGCCGAGACGCGGGGGATCGGCCCGATCATGGCGGGCCTGATCCACGAGCAGCTGGCCGACGAGCAGGAGCGCGCGCTGATCGCCGACCTGCGGTCGGTGGGGCTGCGCTTCGAGCAGGAGGGGCCGCCGCCCGGCGAGGGCCCGCTGGCCGGCAAGACGTTCGTGCTCACCGGCACGCTGCCGGAGCTGACCCGCGAGCAGGCCCAGGAGCGCATAGAGGCCGCGGGCGGCCGCGTCACCTCCTCCGTCTCGAAGAAGACCGACTACGTCGTGGCCGGCGCCTCCCCCGGCTCCAAGCTCGAGAAGGCCGAGCGGCTCGGCGTCACCGTGCTGGACGAGCCCGGCCTGCTCGCCCTGCTCGAGTAGCCCCGCAGGTGTGGAACGTGCGCGTCCGGTGGATCTTCCGGCCGTGCCTGCCGCGGGCCGAGATCCGCACCTTCACGGTCCGCTTGCCGAGCCCGCGCAGGTCGACCACCACGTACGGGCGCTTGTGCCGCGGGCGGTGCACCTTCACCCGCTTGCCGCGCACGGTCACGCGGGCGTGGTGCCAGCCGCGGCGCAGGTGGAGCCGGAAGCGGCGGTGCGAGACGCAGTGCGCGGCGCCTGAGGCCTGCGTGGACGGGGTGAACGCCGGGCCGACCGCGGCGGCGCCCGGGCGCGGGATCGACAGGTGGATCGCGCTGAAGCTCAGCGCCGCGGCGTCGCGCGCCGGCCCATAGACCTGGGAGCCGCCCGTGATCTGCAGCGTGTAGCGCGCGCCGGCCGGGGCGGAGATCGCGATCCCCTCGAGGGACCGGGTGATCGTGTGCGGCCGC
>JAICUS010000074.1 GCA_025935735.1 Solirubrobacteraceae bacterium
CACTCTTTTGCTTCCTGTCGCTCTACCGATCTTCCTTGATGTCCTCACCGTGACCCAGGCTGCAGTTCGCCGGGCCCGCCCCCCGCCCTGGTAGGCCAGCGACGAGTCGACGAAGCGGTCCAACAGCACCCACTCGCCCGCCTCCAGCAACGGCCGCACACGCGAAGCCACCAGCTGCGCCCGCGCGGCCGCGAACAGCAGCGCCTCGGCACGCGGGTCCACGTCCAGCGAAGGATCGGCCAGCAACGCCCGGATCCGCTCGGACACCTCGACCCCGCCCGGCTCGCGCAGCACGGTCACGGGCAGCGCACGGGCCAGGCCCGTCACGAGCGTCGTCTTCCCGGCGCCGTCGAGGCCCTCGACCGTGATGAGCACGGCCTAGGATCTTCACAGGTGCTCGAGCTCGACGCCCATCCCCATGCCCGCGCCGTGCTCGGCGCCGCCCTGCGCGACGAGCCGGCGCACGCCTACCTCTTCCACGGCCCGGCCGGGACCGGGAAGCGCAAGACAGCCCGCGCGTTCGCCGGCGAGCTTCTCGCGCGCAATGCGAGGGACCCCGAGAACGCGAAGGTCAGGACGCTCCACGGCTCGCACCCCGACCTGACGTGGGTCGCTCCGAGCGGCGCGCACGAGATGCTGCGCCGCGACGTCGACGAAGCCGTGGTGGCCGCTGCCGCCCACACGCCGTTCGAGGCCGGCTACCGGATCTTCGTGCTCGAGCGGGCGGACACGCTGATCGAGCAGGCGGCGAACGCGCTGCTCAAGACCCTCGAGGAGCCGCCGTCCTACGTCGTGCTCATCCTGCTCACCGACCGGCCGACCCAGGTGCTGCCGACCATAAGCAGCCGCTGCCAGCCCGTCCGCTTCGACCCGCTCCCCGCGGCGCAGCTCGCCCAGAGCCTCAAGGGCATCCCGGAGGACACGGCCACGGCCTGCGCGCGCCTCTCCCTGGGCGACGGCGAGAAGGCCCGGCAGCTCGCGTTCGGCGACGGCCCCCGGCTCCGCGCCGCGGCCGAGCGCCTGGCCCGCGCGCCGCTGCAGCGCCACAGCGCGCAGGAGCGGCCCTGGCTCACCGTCCTCGAGCAGGCCCGCGCCGGCGGCGACGCAGCCAAGGACGAGGTCGAGAAGGCGCTGAAAGAAGAGCTCGAGTACCTGCCCAAGAAGGAGCACAAGCGCAAGCAGACCGAGTACACCGAGCGCGCGCGCAGGGCCGAGCGCCGCGCCCGGACGCAGACGCTCGACCACGCGCTCCAGCTCGCCGGCCTGTGGTACCGCGACCTGGCGTGCGTCAAGGCCGGCGCCCTCGAGCTGGCGTTCCACAGCGACCGGACGAGAGAGCTCGAGGAAGACGCGCAACACCAGGACCCGCAGGCGCTCGTCGTCGCACAGGAGCTCGTCGACGACACCCGCGCCCGCCTCATCCTCAACGTCAGCGAGGAGCTGGCCTGCGAGGCGCTGGCCTACCGCTTGGAGGAGACGCTCTCGGCGTCCTGACCGAGCTCCTCGCGCGCGAACCCCTCGACCTCGGGGTCGTTGTCGGGCCACCGCGGGTCCATCGTCTCCAGCGTCGCGGCCACGATCCGCGCCACGACCAGGTTGCGGAACCACTTGTGGTCGGACGGCACGACGTACCACGGCGCCCACGGCGTCGAGGTCAGGTTGACCGCGTCCTCGTAGGCCTCCGCGTAGGAGTCCCAGTGCCGGCGCTCGCGCACGTCGTTGGCCGAGAACTTGTAGTGCTTGTCCGGCCGCTCCAGCCGCTCCCGGAAGCGCTCGAGCTGCGCCTCCTTGGAGATGTGCAGGAAGAACTTGACGACGACCGTCCCCTCGCGCACGAGCATCCGCTCGAAGTCGTTGATCGAGTCATAGCGCGAGCGCCACAGCTCCTCCGGCGCCAGCCCCTTCACCCGTACGACGAGCACGTCCTCGTAATGGGAGCGGTTGAACACGTGGATCATCCCGTCGGCCGGCGCGTCCGCGTGGTAGCGCCAGAGGAAGTCGTGCGCCGCCTCCTCGAGCGTGGGCTCCTTGTAGGTGTAGACGCGCACGCCCTGCGGGTTGGTGCCCGAGAACACGTGCCGGACCGTGGAGTCCTTGCCCGCGGCGTCGATGCCCTGCAGGACGACCAGCACCGACCGCGAGTCCTCGGCGTACAGCCGCATCTGCAACTCGGCGATCCGCTCGACCAGCGACGCGAGGTCGGTCTCGGCATCGGAGCGCTCGTAGCCGTTCGTGTCGTCGGTCTCGTAGTCGCCGAGCCGGATCCGCTCGCCCGGCTCGAGGCGATAGCGGGCGTACGCCGTGACCGCCGGCGCCACAGGGTCCTGGGGCATGCGGCCGTCCTACCCGGCAAGATGCAGGACATGACGCAGGTCGAGGTCCGCGGTGCCTTCGCCACCGTGCGCGCGCCCGGCCTCGAGGACGAGGTCGCGGTGGAGGAGCCGCTGGAGATCCGCGTCGACGGCCGGCCGCTCGCGATCACCATGCGCACGCCCGGCGACGACGACGAGCTGGCGCTCGGGTTCCTGTACGGCGAGGGGCTGATCCAGGACGCTCGGCCCGCCGGCCCACCGGAGGACCTCGCGGCCAACACGGTCGACGTGGCCGGCCCCCTCGCCCACGAGCCGGGCAGCCGCGCCTTCTACACGACCTCCTCCTGCGGCGTGTGCGGCAAGGGCGCGCTGGAGGAGGTCGCGGTGCACGCCCCGCCCGCCGCGCCCGGCCCGGTCGTCCCCGCCGGCCTGCTGGCCCAACTGCCGGACCGCCTCCGGCAGCCGACCTTCGAGCGCACCGGCGGCCTGCACGCCACCGGTTTGTTTACGGACACCGGCGAGCTGTTGGCGGTCAGGGAAGACGTCGGGCGCCACAACGCGATGGACAAAGTGATCGGCTGGGCGCTGCGGAGCGGCATACTCCCGCTGCATGGGCGCATCCTCTGCGTCTCGGGGCGGCTCTCGTTCGAGCTCGTCCAGAAGGCGGCCGTCGCGCAAGCGCCGATCCTCGTCGGCGTCGGCGCGCCATCGTCGCTCGCCGTGCGTCTGGCGGATGACCGCGGCATGACGCTGGCCGGCTTCGCACGCGCGGGACGTGTGAACGTGTACACGGGGATGGAGCGCGTCACGTGACCCACTGGCAGAAGGTGCGCAGGCTGCCGGTCGTCGGCCGCGCGGCCGACTGGGGGATGGGCGGCCACGCCGTGTCCAAGCGGACCAAGCAGGCGGGCGCCCGCATCGAGGGCCTGAAGGTCACCGAGAGCGTCTGCCCCTATTGCGCGGTCGGCTGCGGCCAGGTGGTCTATACGCGCGGCGGCGAGCTGGTGGACATCGAGGGCAACCCGCGCTCGCCGATCAACCAGGGCACGCTCTGCCCGAAGGGAAGCGCGTCCCGGCAGCTCGTCCAGCAGCCCGGCCGCCTCACGAAGGTCCGCTACCGGCGGCCCGGCGGCACGGAGTGGGAGGACCTCGACCTCGAGACGGCGATGGAGATGATCGCCGACCGCGTCGTGTCCGCCCGCGAGAACGGCTGGCAGGACGCCAATCACGAGGGCCACCGAGTCGACCGCACGCTCGGCTTCGCCCACCTCGGCGGCGCCACGCTCGACAACGAGGAGAACTACCTCCTCAAGAAGGCCTACACGGCGCTGGGCGCGATCCAGATCGAGAACCAGGCCCGCATATGACACTCCTCCACGGTCCCCGGTCTGGGGACCTCGTTCGGGCGCGGCGGCGCCACCGGCCACCTGCAGGACATCCAGAACGCGGACTGCGTGTGGATCCAGGGCTCATCCATGGCCGAGGCGCACCCCGTGGGGTTCCGCTGGGCCATGAAGGCCCGTGAGCGCGGCGCCAAGATCGTCCACGTCGACCCGCGGTTCAGCCGCACGAGCGCGATGGCCGACCTGCACGTGCCGATCCGCGCGGGCAGCGACATCGCCTTCCTCGGCGGGCTGATCCGCCACGTGCTGGAGACCGAGTCCTACTTCAAGGAGTACGTCCTCAACTACACGAACGCGTCGACGCTCGTCAGCGAGGACTTCCAGGACACCGAGGACCTGGGCGGCTACTTCTCCGGGTTCGACCAGGAGCTCGGCACCTACGACCCGCGGACCTGGATGTACGAGGGCGGGGAGATCGCCGCCGCGGCCGGCCGGCGCGAGCACACCGCCCAGTCCTTCGAGGCGAGCACGGGCGCCGGCATGCGCACCGGCCAGGTGGAGCGCGACGAGACGCTCCAGCACCCGCGCTGCGTGATCAACGTCCTGCGCCGGCACTTCTCCCGCTACACGCCGGAGATGGTCGAGCGCATCTGCGGCATCACCCCGGAGCAGTTCCACAAGGTCGCCGAGACGCTGATCGCCAACTCCGGCCGCGAGCGCACGACCGTGCTCTGCTACGCCGTCGGCTGGACGCAGCACACCGCGGGCGTGCAGATGATCCGCGCGGGGGCGATCCTGCAGCTGCTGCTGGGCAACATCGGCCGGCCGGGCGGCGGCGTGATGGCGCTGCGCGGGCACGCCTCGATCCAGGGCTCGACCGACATCCCGACGCTGTATGACCTGCTGCCCGGCTACCTGCACATGCCGATGGCCCGCGAGGGGGAGTTCACACTCGCCGACTACGTGGACTCGGGCGGCGCGGACACCGGCTGGTGGTCGCACTTCGAGATCTACATCGTCTCGCTGCTGAAGGCCTGGTTCGGCGACGCGGCGACGAAGGAGAACGACTACGGCTTCGGCTACCTGCCCAAGCTCACGGGCAACCACTCGCACTTCGCGACGATGCTGCGCGCGCTGGACGGCGGCCTGGACGGCATCTTCCTGATCGGCGAGAACCCGGCCGTCGGCTCGCAGCACGCCGGGCTGATGCGCCGCGCGCTGGCGAACATGAAGTGGGTGGTGGTGCGCGACCTGGCCGAGATCGAGTCGGCGAGCTTCTGGCGCGACGCGCCCGAGGTGCGCGACGGCGAGCTGCGCACGGAGGACATCCAGACCGAGGTGTTCCTGATGCCGGCGGCGAGCCACGTGGAGAAGGCGGGCTCGTTCACCCAGACGCAGCGGCTGCTGCAGTGGCGCGACAAGGCCCTGGACCCGCCCGGGGAGGCCCGCAGCGACCTGTGGTTCATCTACGACCTGTTCAAGCGGGTGCGCCGCCGCTACGAGGGGTCGACGAACCCGCGCGACTGGCCGGTGCTCAACCTCACCTGGGACTACGGCGAGGACGAGCCCGACGCCGAGCTGGTCCTGAAGGAGATCAATGGCTACGTGGTGGCGACCGGCGAGCCCGTGCCCGGGTTCGCGCAGCTGGAGGCCGACGGCTCGACCGCCTGCGGCTGCTGGATCTACTCCGGCGTCTACGCGGGGGGCGAGAACAAGGCCCGCCGGCGCGAGCCGGGCGACATCTCGGCGCCCGGCGGCTGGGTGTCGCCGGAGTGGGGCTGGGCCTGGCCGGCGAACCGGCGGATGCTCTACAACCGCGCCAGCGCCGACCCGGACGGCAACCCGTGGTCGGAGCGCAAGCGCTACGTCTGGTGGGACGGCGAGAAGTGGACCGGCTACGACGTCCCGGACTTCCCGCTGGACAAGCGCCCCGACTACGTCGCGGACCCCGACGGCCGCGGCATGGACGCGATCGGCGGCGCCGACCCGTTCATCATGATGGCCGACGGCCGGGCCTGGCTGTACGCGCCGTCCGGACTGCTCGACGGGCCGATGCCCACGCACTACGAGCCGCTCGAGTCGCCGATCGAGAACCCGCTCTACCCCGACGTCCACGCGAACCCGGCGGCGCTGCGCTGGACCCGCGCGGACAACCCGCACGCCGAGCCCGGCGACCCCCGCTACCCGTGCGTGGCCACCACGTTCCGGCTGACCGAGCAGCACACGGCGGGCGCCATGTCGCGCTGGCTGCCCTGGCTGGACGAGCTGCAGCCCGAGATGTTCGCCGAGATCGACCCGCTGCTGGCGCGCGAGCGGGGGATCGAGGACGGCGGCTGGATGACCATCACCTCGCCGCGCGCGGACATCGTCTGCCGCGCGTGCGTGACCGAGCGGATGCGGCCGCTGACGATCGACCGCGCCACCGTCCACCAGATCGGGCTGCCGTGGCACTGGGGCTTCGGCGGCCCGGAGCCCGGCGACGCCACCAACGACCTGATCATGCTGTCGGGCGACCCGAACGTGTCGATCCACGAGTCCAAGGCGTTCGTGTGCGACGTGCGCGCGGGGCGGACCGGCCGCGGGACCGAGCGGCTGGCCGGTGTGCGGGACTCACCGCCCGGCGTGGCGGCCAACCGCGACCATCCGGCGGAGGTCAACGAGCACGAATGACCGAGCTGTCGATCACCCGGCCCGCGGCCCAGCGGATGGGCTTCTTCACCGACACGACGGTGTGCATCGGCTGCAAGGCCTGCGAGGTGGCGTGCAAGCAGTGGAACGACCTGCCGGCCGACGGGGGCGAGTTCCGGCGCGGCGGCTCCTACGACCACACGGGGATGCTCGGGGCCAACACGTGGCGGCACGTGCGGTTCGTCGAGCCCGTGGACCTCGTCGACATGGCCGAGCCGTCGTGGACGTTCATGTCGGACGTGTGCAAGCACTGCACGCATGCGGGCTGCATGGACGCCTGCCCCACCGGCGCGCTGATCCGCAGCGAGTTCGGCACGGTCGTGCTCCAGCCCGACGTGTGCAACGGCTGCGGCTACTGCATCCCGGCGTGCCCGTTCGGCGTCGTCGACCGCGACCCCGACGACGGGCGTGCCGCCAAGTGCACGCTGTGCTACGACCGGCTGCAGGACGGCCTGGAGCCGGCCTGCGCGAAGGCGTGCCCGACGGACTCGATCCAGTTCGGCGAGTACGACCAGCTGCGCGAGGTCGCCGAGCGGCGCGTGGCCGCGCTGCACGAGCGCGGCGTCGCGGGCGCGTACCTGTACGGCGCCGACGAGGAGATCGCCGGCGGGCTCGGCGCGTTCTTCCTGCTCACCCAGCCGCCCGAGCGCTTCGGGCTGCCGGCGAACGCCGACTCGCCGATCCAGCAGAACGTGATCCCGGCCACCATGGCCGCCGTGGGCGCCGGGCTGCTGGCCGCGGCCGGAGTGGCTGCGGCGTTCCTGCGCGTGAGGGACCGGCGGTGAGCGGCGAGCGCGACATGACGCCCGCGATCGGCTCGCCGGCCTCGCCCGCGTTCGGCGAGCGCAGCGGCGCGCCGGTCGGCCGGCACGCGCGCGACTGGCGCGACGGCGCCTGGTCGTATCTGTTCGGCGACGACACGGAGTACGCCGCCGAGGCGCGGGCGAACGGCGCGCCCGGGCCGCTGGCCGAGGTCGCCCACGGGATGATGAAGCCGCCGGTCTGGACCTGGGAGGTCCCGCTGTACTTCTGGACCGGCGGCATCGCCTCGGGCTCGGCGTTCGTGGCGCTGGCCTGCGACCTCGCCGGCGACCACCGCGGCGCCGCGGTGGCGCGCAAGGTGTCGCTCGGCGCGCTCATCCCCTCGCCGCCGCTGCTCGTGCTCGACCTCGGCCGCCCGCGGCGCTTCCTGAACATGCTGCGGATCGTCAAGACCCGCTCGCCGATGTCGATGGGCGCGTGGGCGCTGACCGTGTTCGGCAACCTGGCCGCGGCGGCGGTAGGCGCCGACCTGCTCGGCCGACACAAGGAGGCGCGCGCGCTGGGGGCGGCGAACGTGCTCGTGGGCGGCTACCTGGGCTCCTACACCGGCGTCCTGCTGGCCTCCACCGCCGTGCCGCTGTGGTCGCGCTCGCGGCTCTTCCTCGGCCCGATCTTCGTCTGCACCGCCACCGCCACCGGCGCCGCGGCCTGCCGGCTGGCCCTCTCGGCGGCCGGCCGCGGCCGCGACCATCCGACGATCGTCGCGCTCTCCGACGTGCAGGCGGGCGCGATGCTGGCCGAGCTCGGCCTGTCCGTGGTCAACGAGCGCCGGATCGGCGACTTCGGCGCGCCGCTGCGCCGCTCGAAGCTGATGAAGGCGGCCAAGTGGCTGGTCCGCGGCGGCCTGGGGCTGCAGCTGACGCGGCGCCGCGAGCTCGAGCACGCGGCGTCGGCCGTCTATCTCGCGGCGGGGCTGCTGTTCCGCTACGCCTGGGTGAAGGCCGGGCCGGTCTCCGCCCGCGACGACGAGGCGGTGGCGGCGGCGGCGCGCAGCGGGGTCACCGGCGCCAGCGTCGCCTCGAACGCCGGCGGCGGGCCGCTCTCGCGCCCGTAGAGGAACCAGTAGCCGCAGGCCACGAACAGGCCGCCGCCGACGACGTTCCCCAGCCCGGCGAACAGCCAGTTGGCCGCGGCGTCGCCCCAGCCGATCCCCGGCACGTGCGCGAAGATCGCCGCCGGCAGGAAGAACATGTTGGCCACGACGTGGTCGAAGCCGACGGCCACGAAGGCCATCACGGGGAAGAAGATCGCCAGGATCTTGCCGCCGATGTCCTGGGCGCCCAGCGCCATCCACACGGCCAGGCAGACGAGCCAGTTGCAGCCGATGCCGCGCAGGAAGACCTGCCAGTGCGTCTCGGTGTGGGCCTTGGCCACGGCGATCGCGGTCAGCCGGGCGAGCGGCGCATCGGCGGTCAGCACGCCGGTCTGCACGGCGAGGAAGTAGGCCACGAACAGTGCGCCGAGCAGGTTGCCCACCAACACGAGCGCCCAGTTGCGGGCCAGGCCGCCGAGCGACGCGCGGCGGCGCAGGACGGCCAGCGGGATCAGGGCCATGTTGCCGGTGAGCAGCTCGGAGCCGGCGATCACCACGAGCATCAGCCCGACCGAGAACGTGGCGCCGGTGACCAGCGTGGGCAGCGCGCCCCAGATCTTGGGATCAAGGCCGGCCGAGGCCGACACGGCCAGCAGCCCGCCCAGCGCGATGAACGCCCCCGCCATGAAGCCGGCGGCCAGTGCCTTGGCCGGCGCGAGCTCGGCCTTCGCCGCTCCCGCCGCCGTGGCCGCGTCCGTGATGCCCTGCGGATCCTTGAAGCCCACTCCGTCCTCCTTGACGTGTTGCCGGTGCCATCTCGCTTGTCGGCCGGGTGACAGCGAACTTCAGGCGAGTGGACCAAGGTTGGGGGTCAGCCCGTGCAGGGAGAAGCCGCGGAAGCGGTCGAAGCGCTCGTGGCCGGGGCCGTGGAAGTCGGTCGAGCCGGTGGCCAGCAGGCCGTGCTCGCTCGCGAAGCCGTGCAACAGCCGCGTCTGCTCGGCGCTGTGGCTGGGATAGAAGGCCTCGACGCCGTCGAGCCCGTAGGAGACGAACTCGCGCAGGGAGTCGAGCGTCTCGTCCGGGTCGTCGAGGTCCCAGAACGGGTGCGCCCAGACGGCGACGCCGCCGGCGGCGTGGATGAGCTCGATCGCCTCGGCGACCGTGGGGCGCGAGCGCGGGACGTAGGCGACCGCCCCCGGCACCAGGTAGCGGGGGAACAGGTCGTTCTTGCCCTCGATCCCCTCGGCGCGCAGTCGCTCGGCGTTCGCCGGATGCGAGAGCAGCGCGTCGGCCAGGTGCGGGCGCCCGAGCGTCTCGCGCTGCAGGTGCGACTCGTTCAGGGCGAAGCCGAGCTCGCGCAGCCGGTTGGCCATCGCGTGGATGCGCCGGGCGCGGTCGCCCCGGTAGTCCTTCAGCCGCTCGAGCAGCCGCGGGTCGGTGCGGTCGATCGCGTAACCGAGGATGTGCAGGTCCTCGTGGCCGCCGTGCACGGCCGACAGCTCGGCGGCGGTCACGAGCCGGATGTCAACCGCGGCTGACGCTCTGAGCGCTTCGCTGACGCCGTCGACGGTGTCGTGGTCGGTCAGGGCGAGCAGCTCGACGCCCGCCGCGGCGGCTCGGCGGACCACCTCGGCGGGCTCCAGGGCGCCGTCGGAGTACGTCGAGTGGGCCTGCAGGTCGAACGTCGGAGCGGTTTCGTGGGCCTCCATCGGCGGGCACCCTTGCAGGTGACCCCACCTGGAAGGAGGTACCGATGAGCACGATCGCCATCGTCATCATCGTCGTAGTCGCCCTGATCATCATCGCTCTTCTCGCCTTTGTCCTGCCGCGAGCCCGAGCACGAGCCCGCGTACGCGCGCGAGAACGTGAGCTGGAGGGCCGGCGCGAGCGCGTGGCCGGCGAGCACCGTGCGGAGGCCGAGACCCGCGAGCGCGAGGCTGCGCAGGCCGAGCAGAAGGCGCGCATCGCCCAGCGCGAGGCCGAGGCGCAGCGCGCCCAGGCGCACCTGCACGAGGAGCGCGCGGGCCTCCACGAGCGCGGCATGGCCGACGACGAGCTGATCGAGGACCACGAGCGCGACCGCTTCGCGGGCACCTCGGCGACGCAGCCGACCACCGACGACGACCCGGCCGGTCGTCGCGACGACGACCACGGCACGCTCGACGACGACCGCGCCGGCACCACGGGCGGCGGCTCTGTCGCCGCCGGCGGCGACTACGAACACGGCCGCCGCGACGAGGCGATGGAGCGCGACGGGCGCTTCACCCGCTCCGACGCTCCCGCCGAGGAGCGCGAGACGACCCGGTAGGAGAGGACGACGTGCCCGCGCTCACAGCGCGGGCACGCCCGTCTCCAGCAGCGCCTGCGCCTCCGCCGCCGCGAGCGGCGCGGAGACGTGGAAGCCCTGGGCGAACTCGCAGCCGAGCACCTTCAGGTAGTCGAGCTGCTCGCGGGTCTCGACGCCCTCGGCGATCACCTCGAGGCCCAGGTTGTGGGCCAGCCCGACGATCGCGCGCACGATCTCGAACGCGCCGGCGTCGCGGCCCATGCCGACCACCAGCGCGCGCGACACCTTGATCGCGTCGCCGGGGAAGGCGTGCAGCATCCGCAGCGGGCTCGCGCCCGTGCCGAAGTCGTCGATGTGCGTGCGCACGCCGAGGTCGCCGGCGACGCGCTCGAGCACGCGGCGGACGGCGTCGTCCCCGCGCCCGCGCGAGAGGTCGTGCTCCTTGACCTCCAGGCGCAGCGCCCGCGGGTCGAGCCGCGTCGCGCGCAGCGTCTCTTGAAGGGTCGGGATGAAGTCCGGCTCGCCGAGCTGACGCGCGGAGACGTTCACGCCGACCGTCAGGCCGGCGCCGCGCGGCGTGGCGCGCCACTTCGCCAGCTGCGCGCAGGCGTCCTGGAGCACCTGGCGGCCGAGCGGGACGACCAGGCCGGTCTCCTCGGCGATGGCCACGAAGTCGGCGGGCTCGATCCGGCCGCCGTGGCCGTCCGGCCAGCGGCACAGCGCCTCGAAGCCCACGACGCGGCCGGTCGAGGTCTGCACGATCGGCTGGTAGACGACCTCCAGCTCGCGGCGCTCGATCGCCCGGCGCAGGTCGCCCTCCATGTCGAGCCGGCGCATCACCTGCGCGTGCATCGCCGCGTCGAACACGGCGTGGCGGCCCTTGCCGTCGGCCTTGGCCCGGTACATGGCGACGTCGGCGTCGCGCATGACCTCCTCGGGCGCCGAGTCGGCGGTGGCGAGCGCGATGCCGATCGACGCGCCGACGAACAGCTCGCGCCCGTCGAGCTCGAACGGCGCCTGCAGGCTCTGCTGGACGCGCTCGGCGATCATCGTGGCCTCGCGCGCCTCGCGCACGTCGTCGAGCAGCAGCGTGAACTCGTCGCCGCCCAGGCGGGCGACCGTGTCGTTGGGGCGCAGCGCGGACTCGAGCCGTCTCGCCACCGCCTGCAGGAGCTGGTCGCCGGACTGGTGGCCGAGCGAGTCGTTGATCACCTTGAAGCGGTCCACGTCGAGGAAGAGCACCGCCGCGCACGACTCCGGCGCGCGGCGCCTTGCCCGGCGGATGGCCTGGTCGAGGCGGTCGAGGAACAGCACCCGGTTGGGCAGGCCGGTGAGCGCGTCGTGCAGCGCGTCGTGCTGGAGCCGGCGCTCGGCCTCCCGGCGGTCGGTGACGTCGGTGAGCGAGCCGACGACGCGGACCGCGGCGCCCTGCTCGTCCCTGACCGCGGTCGCCCGGGCCAGCATCCAGCGGTAGTCGCCGTCGCGGTGCTGGACGCGGTGCTCGAACTCGAAGTGCTCGCCGGCGCTGTGGCTCAGCTGGGCGTCCAGCGCCTGGGTGAGCGCGGCCCGCTCGTCGGGGTGCACACGGCCGAGCCACTCGCCGCGCAGCTCGCCGATCTCCGCCTCCGCGTAGCCGAGCATCTCCTTGAAGCGCGGCGAGTAGTAGACGCGGTCGCGGCTCACGTCCCAGTCCCACAGGCCGTCGTTGGCGCCGCGCAGCGCGAGCGCGTGGCGCTCCTCGGAGTCGGCCAGCGCCTGCAGCGCGCGCCGGTGGGTGAGCGCGAAGCGGATCGCGTGCTCGAGCCGGTCGGCGCTCAGGCCGGGGACGAGCAGGAAGTCGGCGATGCCGGCCTCCGCGGCCTCCTCGTCGGCCCGGCGGTCGGGCTCGTGGCTGAGCACGATCACCGGTGTGCGCGGGGCTCTCGTGACCAGCTCCTGGGCGAGCGGCAGGCCGTCGGTCCCGGGCGGGTCGAGCTCGCGGTCGACGAGGATCACGTCCGGCTCGCCGGCCTGGAGCGCCTGGATCGCTTCCGGGGCGCTGCCGGCGTGCGTGGCCTCCACGGGGCCGGGGAACGCCTTCAGCAGCGCGCGCACAGGCGCGTGGCGCGCCTCGTCGGCGGACACGGCGAGGACCTTCAGCGGCTCGGGCAGGGGCTGGGTCATGGCTACGCCGCCTCGCTGCCCGGCGGCAGCTCCGCGGTCTCGAGCCAGTAGGCGGTGAACACCTTCATCAGCCGCACGAGCGCCAGGAACGTGACGGGCTTGACGATGTAGGTGTTGACGCCGGCGTCATACGCGCTCGCGACGGTCTGCGGGTCGTCGTCGCTGCCGAGGGCGACGACGGGGATGCGGCGCAGTCTGGCGTCCGACTTCAGCCGGCGGATGAGCTCCAGGCCGCCCGGCTCGCCCGGCAGCGCCACGTCCGCGAAGATCAGCGACGGCGCCGGCGTCATGGCGCCGTCGGGCGCGTCCGAGCGCGCCAGATACGCGAGCAGCTCCTCGCCGCCCGCGACGGTCCGCATGACCGTCGCGGTGCGGCCCTCGAGCAGCGCGTCGCGCGCCATCTCCCGGTAGTCCGCGCTGGCGTCCGCGAACAGCACCGTGGGCAGCACCGGCACCCGCGACCGTTGGAAGCGATCGCTCACGCGCAGCCCCCGAGAGCCCGGGGGCGGAGGACCGTCCGTGGCCACCGCATCGATCAATCCACTCCGTTCGAATCCACGTAGGGGCCACCCAGCCCCCACACCTGCAGATCGAGCCTAGGTGGCTCGGGGGGCTGCGACAACGTGGGTCGGGGAAGTTCGGCGTATGTACGAGCTTGCGTCCCTGGCCGTCGGTCGAGGCGGCCGTCGCCGGGCCCTGTACGTCCGGGGGTTCAGCGCCGCGATGTGCCAGGGTCCCGGCATGCCGTCACACGCACCGCCGGCGCTCGCCGACGGCGGGATCGAGACGACGCTGACCTTCCACGAGGGCTTCCGGCTCCCGTGGTTCGCCGCGTTCCCGCTGGTGTCCGAGCGGGGCGGCCGGGAGGCGATCAGCCGCTACTTCGACGGGTTCCTCGAGCTGGCGGGCCTGCGGGGGCTGCCGTTCGTCCTCGACACCGTGACCTGGCGCGCGAACCCGGATTGGGGGACGCGTCTCGGCTACGACGCGGCGGCCCTCGCCGCCGCGAACCGCGAGGCGGTCTCTTTCGCCCGCGCGCTCGCAGCGCGCGGCGAGCGGGTGATGGTGAACGGCGTCGTCGGCCCGCGCGGCGAGGGATATGCGGTCTCGGAGCGCATGAGCGCCGACGAGGCCGCCGACTACCACGCCGCGCAGATCGCGACCCTGTCCTCGGCGGGCGCCGAGCGCATCACCGCGCTCACGCTCACCTACGCGGAAGAGGCGACCGGCATCGTGCAGGCAGCCGCAGCCTGCTCCGTGCCCGTCGTCATCTCCTTCACCGTCGAGACCGACGGCCGCCTCCCGGACGGCACGCCGATCGCCGCCGCGATCGACCAGGTCGACGCCGCCACGTCCGCGGCCGCCGAGTTCTTCATGCTCAACTGCGCCCACCCGACCCACATCGCCGCCGGCCTCACCGACGCCCCCTCCCTCCACCGCATCGGAGGGCTGCGCCCGAACGCCTCAGCGCTCAGCCACGCCGAGCTCGACGCGTCCGACGACCTCGACGAGGGCGACCCGGTTTTGCTCGCCCGCGACACCGCCGCTCTACGCGCTCGATTGCCCTCGATCCGTCTGCTCGGCGGCTGCTGCGGCACCGACCTCCGCCACATCACGGAGATCGTCTCCGCCTGGCAAAACGGCCGATAGACTGCTCCCGGTCGGGCCGACGTAGCTCAGCTGGTAGAGCACTTCACTCGTAATGAAGGGGTCAGGGGTTCGAGTCCCCTCGTCGGCTTGCCCCCAGCGTTCTCGGCTCTGGGCCGCGGTTTGAGCGGGCCGCTGGGAAGGGGTCAGTGTCCCTTCCAGTCCTCTCGAGTCCGACCGATGCGTTCACCGGGGGTTGCTCGAGTTGGGCGACGAACTCGGCCGGCGTCAAGATCGGCAGATCGCCGCACAGCCCGAGGAGGTGCTGGTCACCCGTGACCAGGAAGGCTCGCCGGCCGACGGCAAGAGCGAGGAGATAGTCGTCGTCGGGGTCGGGCGACCGAAACGCGGGCGGACTGACTGGATCCTCCGCGAAGGTGCCGTGGTCTCGCAGCCATCCAATGAATGCCGCGGCGCTCTCAGTCGGGATCCGCTTCCGAATCTTGGGGTAAGCCAGTGCGCGTGCGAGTTCGTCGATCAGCATGTCGGACACGATGAGCTCGAACTGCCCGTTGCGGTGGCTGCGGAGGATCTCGGCCGGCTGCCCACGGGCCGACAGGACGGCGGAGATCAGGACGTTTACGTCAACGACGGCCCGCACCAGATCCCCGACGGCGAGGCCTGGTCGCGTGTTGCGCCTCGAGCGCCAGTGCGGACGCCTCGGCGTCGGACAGCGTCGCCGTCGACCAGAGCTCGTCGAGCACGTCGAGCTTGAGATCGCGGCGCAGGGACTCCTCGATCACCGCGCTATCGGAGACACCGGTGCGCGCGGCACGGATCTTGACCCACCGCAGGACGTCTTCATCGATCGTGAGCGTCGTCCTGACCTTCGCCATACTTGCATCATAGCATCACGATGCCACTTTGGGCTGTCGGGCATCCGCGCAAGCCCGTCGTCACCACGCCTGGCGCCGG
>JAICUS010000813.1 GCA_025935735.1 Solirubrobacteraceae bacterium
CGCGGGCTCAACGAGATCGCGGCGCGCCGCGGCCAGGCGCTGGCGCAGATGGCGCTCTCCTGGGTCCTGCGCGACCCGCGGGTCACCTCGGCGCTGATCGGCGCCTCCTCGGTCGAGCAACTGGAGACCAACGTGGCGGCGCTGGACAATCTCGAGTTCTCCGACGAGGAGCTGGCGGAGATCGACCGCTTCGCCGTCGACGCCGGGATCAACATCTGGCAGCAGTCGAGCGACGCCTGATGCCCTCGCGGATGGAGATCATGCGGCAGTTCGTGCCGGCCTCGCCGCTGGTGCGCCACCTGGGGATCGAGCTGCGCGCGCTGGAGCGCGACCGGGCGGAGCTGGTGCTGCCGTTCGACGAGCGGCTGGTCACGCTGGCCGACGTGGTCCACGGGGGCGCGATCGCGTCGCTCATCGACACCGCGGGGATGGCGGCCACATGGGCGGACCCGGACGTCGAGCCCGAGAGCGTGGCGGGCGCGACGGTGTCGATGAACGTCGACTATGTGGCGGCGGCGCGCGGCCAGGACCTCGTCGCCGTCGCGACCGTGGTCCGGCGGGGCCGCTCGCTGTGCTTCACCGAGGTCACGGTGAGCGAGCCGGACGGGCGGCTCGTCGCGCGCGGCTCGGTCGTGCAACGCTTCGGCTGATGCCCAAGGGTCACGCGCTCTTCCAGCTCAACAACCACACGGCCAACCGGGTGGTGAAGCTGCTGCTCTCCTCGCCCGCGCACGGTCTGATGAGCGACCGGCTGATCATCCTGACGATCACCGGGCGCCGCACCGGCAAGAAGCGCACGTTCCCGGTGGCCTACGAGCAGGAGGGCGACAAGCTGCTGCTGCACGTCGACTGGCCGGAGCGCAAGGTGTGGTGGAAGAACCTGATCGGCGGCGCGCCGGTGACCGTGCGGCTGCGCGGGCAGGTGCGCCACGGGCGCGGCGTGACCCGCGGCGATGCGGCGAGCGGGGTGCACGTTGACGTCGAGCTCGACGCCTGAGGCGGCGCCGCCGCTTGCCGCCCGCGCGCGGGCCGAGGCCGCCGCGCTGCACCGGCTGGCCGCCGGCGAGCTGTCGGCCCTGCCGGCCGGGATCGGCGACGTCCATGCCGCGATCGCCGGCCGGGTGTTCGGCGCGCTCGGCGCGCTCGGGGCGCCGGTGCGCGTCGTCCACGATGCCGCGTCGCTCGACGCCTACCGCGGGGTTCGCGGCGGCCTGCGCGCGCTGTTTCGTGCGGCGGGCGCGCCGGCCGTCGGGCGCGCGGGCGAGCGGCCGCTGTCGGCCTCGCCCCGCGGCGCGGCGCTGATCGCCGCCGTCGACGGGCTGATCGGCGACGCGCGGGAGCGCGAGGGCAGCCCGCTGGCCGTCGAGATGGCGTTCCGGGTGGACGGCGTGCCGGTGGCGACGCGCGCGCTCGACCCCGGGTCGCGGCTGCCCGGGCGCACGCCGCTCTACGTCCGCTACAACACCGGCCGCCACGTGTCCGACAACGGCGCGTCGCTCGACGCGCTGCCGGAGGGGCTGCCGGAGTGCGACGACATCGCGCTGGTCGGGCACTCGATGGGCGGGCTGGTGGCGCGCTCGGCCTGCCACCAGGGCGCGTTGCGCGGCGCGGCCTGAACGCGGCGGGTCCGCCACGTGGTCTCGCTCGGCACGCCGCACACGGGCGCGCCGCTCGCCCAGGGCGTGCACGCGCTGGCCGCCGGGCTGCACGCCATGCCCGAGACGCGCTCGCCCGGTTCCTGCGCCGGCGCAGCGCGGGCATCCGCGACCTGCGCGACGGCTCGCTGGTCGACGCGGACTGGCGCGACCGGGACCCGGACGCGCTGCGCGCCAAGGCCTGCCGGGAGATCCCGCTGCTCGAGGGCGCGGTCCACTGCTTCATCGCCGCCACGGTCACCGGCAGCGACCGCCACCCGCTCGGCCGCCTGCTCGGCGACGCGCTCGTCCTCTCCCCCAGCGCCTCCGGCCGCCGCCGCACCCGCCACCTGGCCCTCCTCTGGCTGACCTGAAAGGGGTCAGACCCCTTGAGTCGCCCCCACTCAAGGGGTCTGACCCCTGTAAGGTCGGCCCTTGTTCGCCGTCCTGTTGTGTCCGC
>JAICUS010000252.1 GCA_025935735.1 Solirubrobacteraceae bacterium
CAGCGGCCGCCGGCCGGCGGGACGAACCCGACGCTCGCGTCGTGGAACGCGCGCAGGCATCGGGCGACGGCGCTGAGCGTCGCGTCCGACCATGCGAAGGCGGGCAGCGGGTAGGTCGCCGGCGCGCCCGGCAAGAACGAGATGATCTCCCGACCGCGCCCGTCGATCCCGAGAGGCTCCGGAACCTGATCGAAGCCCGACGCGCGGAGATGGCGCAGAAACGCATGGATCGTCGGGGTCCAGGGACCCGCCGCGCGCCGGACCGTGTCGCCGACGCGGACGACGGCGGTCATGTTGCCGCCGGCCAGGACCTCTTCGTGGTGTTCCATCCGTCAGATCATCATCTCCGGCTGCTCGACCCGGCCGCCGGAGAAGCGACCGAGCGCGAACGAGTCGACGTTGCGAGCGGACTTGCCGTCGAGCGCGAGGTCGGCCGCGATCTCACCGAGCACCGGCCCGAGCGTGAAGCCGTGTCCGCAGAGGCCGGTGACGACCGTCAGCCCGTCGGGACCGGCGGAGCCGTCGATGATCGGCAGGCCGTCGGGCGTCATGTCGATCAGCCCGGCCCAGTAGCGCGCGGCACATGCCGAGGAGAGGCCCGGGATCACCCCGGCCAGGCGGTGAAGCGATGCCTCGACCAGGCGGCGATCGACCTTCGGCTCGGGCGAGGTCTGGGGCACGAGGACGGTGCCGAGCGTCGAGCGGTGCTGCAACTGGCCGGCGATCCGGCGCGTGTCCACGCGTAGGCGCAGGCTCTTGCGGAACGACATCGCCCGCGGCAGCCAGAACCGCCACCCGTGCAGGTCGGCGAACGAGAGGCCGTGCGCGACCCGGGCGTTGAGCCCGGCGCTGACCACGACGCGACCGTCTGGGCGCTGGCGCGCGCCGAACCCGAACGCCCGCAGCGTCTGGGCGAACAGCGGCGCCTGCGGCTGCGTCTCGAGCTCGGACATCACCACCGGCATGATCGGAACGGCGACACCGGCGGTGCGCGTCAGATGCGGCGTCCACGCGCCGGCGGCGACGACGACCGCGCCGGCGTCGATCGGACCCTGGGTGGTGGCGACGCCGGTCATCCGCCCGCGGTCCTCGCGCAGCGCGGTCACCTTGATCCCGTAAGCGGCGTGCGCGCCTGCCCGCTCCGCCCGGCGCGCGTAGAGCTGCGTGCCCTTCTCAGGCTGACAGTGCGCATCGACCGGACTCCACATGCTGCCCAGGAGCGGCCCGGTGGCGGCCGGAAGCAGCTCGCGCGTCCGGTCGACGTCCAACAGCTCGACGCTCGTCAGGCCGGCGCGGTGTGCCTCGGCGACCAAGGCGCGCAGGACGGGAAGCTCCTCCTCGCGCGTCTGGATGTAGAGGTTGCCGCCGGCCACGAGCTCGAGATCGCCCTCCTCCGCGGCCTCGGTCCACAGCCGCAGCGCCTCCTGCGCCAGCGGCAACTCGGCGGCGTGCCGCCCCTGCACGCGCAGCGAGCCCTGCGCCCGGCCCGAGCCTTCCCGGCCGGGACCGTCCTCCTTGTCGATCAGCACGACGCCGGCGCCTCGCGCGGCCACCGCCGCCGCGGTGGCCGCGCCGACGATGCCGCTGCCCACCACCACCACGTCAGCGGAGCGCGGAAGCCTCATCAGAGCCGGGCGCGGGCGTCCAGCCGGCGCAGCGCCGACTCGTCGATCTCGATGCCGAGGCCCGGGCCGTCAGGGATGGCGATCTGACCATCGACGACCTCGACCGTCTGCTCCGCGAGCTGCTCGCGGTACTTCAGCGGGCCCATCAGATACGACGGATACGCCAGGCGCGGCAGCACGGCCGCGAGATGGAGGCCCATCGCCGTGGCGATGTCCATCTCGATCACGCTGCCCACCATCAGCCCGAGGCCGGCGGCATGCGCGATCTGTGCCACCTGCAGCGCGGCGGTGGGTCCGCCGAGCTTGGAGTGCCCGAGGTTGACGACCGTCGCCGAGCGCTCGCGCACGACCGCCGCCGCGTCACTCACCGTGCGCACCGCCTCGTCGGCGGTCAGATCCACCGTGAGGCTGCCGACCAGCTCGCGCTGGAACGCGGCCGCGCTCGGAGGCAAGGGCTGCTCGAGCATGCTCAGGCCCACCTCCGCGACCCGCGGCAGCGCCCGGATCAGGTCGGTCGGCGTCCACATCGCGTTGACATCCACGAACAGCTGCACTTCCGGGCCAACCGCGTCGCGAACGGCCTGTAGCCGGTCCAGGTCCTCGTCGACGTTCCCGCGACCCGCGTAGAGCTTGAGCGAGCGGTACGTCTCACGCTGCTGCAGGGCGGTCTCGACCATCCGGCCGGGATCCGCGTCCCAACCCACCGAACCGTGCACGTCCGTGCGGTCGCGGAACGCGCCACCGAGCAGCGCGTGAACGGGGACTCCGAGCGCGCGCCCGACGAGATCGAGCAACGCCGTGTCCACCGCCGCCGTCGTGAACGGCGCGAACTTGAGCACCTTCCCGAGATCGGCGAGCAGCGGCACCCGGCGCTGCGGATCGCGACCGAGCAGCGCCGGGGCCACCCGCTCCTCCACGAGCTCGACGATCGACCGCTGCGTCTCGCTCGTGAACGCCGGCACCGGGCACGCCTCGCCGTACCCCACCGCGCCATCGTCGGTGCGGATGACCACGACGACATTCGGGGACGCCGTGCGGTCGGTCGTCCCGAACCGGAACGTCGTCCTGAAAGAGGCCGCGATCGGGATGGCTTCAATCGACTCGATCTTCATGGCGCGCCTTCACAAGTGGGTTACCCAATTGCTAGATTGGTAGCACCAATGACCAGCGACGTCCAGGCCCCCCGGCGCTTCGAAGCCGTCATCGAGGCCATCCTCTCGCTGGTCGAGGCGCGCGGGCTCCAGCCGGGCGATGCCCTCCCGACCGAGCGCGAGCTCGCGGAAACGCTCAGCGCGAGCCGGAGCGTCATCCGCCAGGCGTTCGGCGTCCTCGAGGAGCGCGGCCTGCTGCGCAGCATCCGCGGCTCAGGTCGCTACCTGCGCGAGGCCCCGTCCGGCGGCGCCGATTCGCGGGAGCGGATCGAGATCGCCTCGATCGCCGACCTGCTGGAAGCCCGCACGCTGCTCGAGGTCGAGGTCGCCGCGCTGGCCTGCGAGCGCCGCACAACCGAACAGGCGCGCGATCTTCTCGCCCTCGCCCAGCGGCTGACCGTCTGGGAGGACAACCTCGCCTTCCACTGCGCGATCGCCGCCGCCACCCAGAACTTCATGCTCGAACGCCTCGTAAGCCAACAGGTGGAGCTCGCCGGCGAACTGCATCAGCGCGACCGCTACGAGGACGCCGGCGAGCTCACGCGTATGCGTGCGGAGCACCGGGCGGTCGCCGAAGCCATCGCGGCCCGCGACGGCGACCTCGCCCGGGACCTCATGCGAGCCCACCTACGACGGACCCGCCGGCTGCTCGCCGCCACGGCCAGTGCTCCCGATAGGTGACCGTCGCGACTTGCGCAGGCCGCATGCGGGTACGCGCCATTGGTCATGAGTCAAGAGCAGCCCGTCTCCTATCTCACGCTGCGCAACGGCACTCCGGTCGAGACCCGCGACGGCGCGAGGATCGGCGTGGTCGCTCACGTCCTCGCCGACGTGGATGCCGACGTCTTCGACGGCTTGGTCATCGATCAGGGCTCCGGTCGTCATCGCTTCGCCGACGCTGATCTGGTCGGCGCCATGGATGACCGGGCGGTGCGGCTGAACCTGGACGCCGACGCCGCGGCCCGGCTGCCCGAGCCAACCGAGAACCCGGCGTCGATGAGCACCGGACCCGACGACACCGTGCCCGACGATCTCGGTGACAAGCTCCGGCGCGCGTGGCAGCTGCTGTCAGGCGCCGGCTGAGGTATCGACGGCACAGAGCGCACGACGACTACGCTGCGCCCGAGACGCGGGGAATCCGCGGCCGGCGGGGCGAGGCCCGGCCCGCCCTGCCCCGGCCATTCGCACCCCGCCGGCGTCTCCGGGGACGAGCACGAAGCCTGGTGGCGCTGCCCGCTCGACGCGCGGCGTATCGCCGCCGTCGGCGCCTATGCCCCTGAGCTCACGGCGCGGCTGCCGGGCGGCGAACGCCCGGGATGAGCACGCGCGCGAGGTGGCTGAAGTACGGGCGCAGTCGCGTGTAGCGAATCGTCGCTTCGAGCCGCGCGCAATGACCGCCGGGAGAGCCGACGGCCAGTCCGCCCGGTAGTCCCGCGCCGTGGGCCGGAGCGACGGGAGCAGATCGCGCACGCACACGTACGCGCGGGGATGCGCGCGCCGGAACGCCCGCTTCCGCTCGCGGGCGAGCACGCAGCGCGCGCGGTGGGGACGGGCGAAGAGTTGTGTGAGAGCCACACGGCGTCCTGACCGGACCGTCACGGTTCCGGCCACTAGGGCGCCTCGCGCTCGCCGCGCTCTGACTTGGGGCGCGCCCGGATGCGGTGCACATCGGCCCGGTCCGCGGCGCGCATGAGCAGGGCACGCCCGAGCGCCTGCGCGAGCGACGGGCCGCCGCGGTGCAGGGCCTCGACCGCGACGATGACCAGGACGGCCGCGACCGCGGCGACCAGCCGGGCCCGGTCGGTCTACGACTGGGCCAACCTCGAGGGCGTCCTGTACGCCGACGCCCGGGCGGCGGCGGTCGAGCTCCTGGACCTGGCGCCCGGCGCCCGGCGTGCTCGACGTCGCCTGCGGGACCGGCGCGAACTTCGGCCTGATCCGCGACCGGATCGGCGCGTCCGAAGCGCGCGGTACCGTACGGCGCGTGGTGAGCGGCGAGTCGGCCCTCATGGCGCTGGTCCGGGCGATCGTCGCCGGCGACGCGGCTGCCGCGGAGGAGCTGCTCGCGGCCTCGCCGGAGCTGGCGACCGCGCAGGCCGACCGCGGCGCGACCCGGCAGGACGCCGCGGACCACTACCTCGGCGCGATCGGGCACTACCTGTACGCCGGCGACACGGCGCTCCACGTCGCGGCCGCCGGCCACCGGCCCGACGTCGCGCGGAGCCTGATCCGCCGGGGCGCCGACGTCGGCGCTCGCAACCGGCGCGGCGCCGAGCCGCTGCACTACGCCGCCGACGGCCGGCCGGGCGCCGCCGGCTGGAGCCCCGGCAACCAGGCTGAGACGATCGCGTGCCTGATCGAGGTCGGCGCCGACCCGAACGCGCGCGACAAGGGCCGGGTCGCGCCGCTGCACCGCGCGGTCCGGACCCGGTGCGCCGCGGCCGTCGGCGCGCTGCTCGACGGCGGCGCCGACCCACAACTGGCCAACGGGCGCGGCTCGACGCCGTTGATGCTGGCCACGCGAGCCACCGGCCGGGGCGGCAGCGGCGCCCCCGAGGCGAAGGCCCAGCAGCGGGAGATCGTGCGCCTGCTGGAGCACCGCGTCACCGCCTGAGCACGCTCGCCGCCGGGAGGGCTACCA
Source organism: Solirubrobacteraceae bacterium (assembly GCA_025935735.1). Next base: position 5,418 of record JAICUS010000252.1, read on the forward strand.
TCGAGACCATGCTCCGGCGCGCGCTCGTCACCGGCGCCGCGTGCCTCGCGCTCAGCGCGACGGCCTCCGCCGCGGCGCCGCACCCGATGCTCACGGCCAAGGGCCGGCACACGCTGACCGTCAGCGGCCGCCACTTCCAGGCCGGCGAGCGGGTGCGCGTGGTGCTCAACATCCCGCGCCGCCAGGTCAGGCACGCGCGCGCGTCCAGCCGGGGCACGTTCAGCGTGAGGTTCCGCGGCGTACCGGCCGGGCCGTGCGACGGCTATTCGATCGTCGCCGCCGGCAGCGGAGGCAGCCGGGCGATGCTCGCGCGCATGCACCCGGACTGCCTCGTGCGCTGACGGGCTACTTCATCTTGTAGCCGTAGGGGATCGTCGTCACCTCGTCTCCGCTGAAGGAGTCGAAGCTGAACGTGTCGACGTCCACGAACCCGCTCACCCGCCTGCCGTGCCTGCCGCTCGGCGTGAACGTGAGCGTGATCGTGCCCGACTCGCCCGGCGCCAGCGTGAGCGGCGAGTAGGGCGCGTTCGGGTCGACCGCGGCCTGCAGGTACACGTCGCCGCTCGTCGAGGACGCGTCGGCGTCGAACGGGTTCATGTGCGCCACCGCGGCCAGGTCGGCCGTCTGGCCCGGCGCCAGGCCGTCGGCGCCGAACGGCCCGATCGGCTCGGGCAGCCCGAACCACAGCCCGACCGGGAGCTCCGGCGCGCTCGCCCTGGCCACCGCGGCGTTGCCGAACGACACGCTCTCCACCCGCGGGTCGCCGGAGAAGAACGCGGCCTCCATGGTGATCGGGACGGTGCCCTGCGCCAGCATCGTGAGCGCGTCCGCCCGGGTGGGCAGCAGCCACACCGGCTGCGAGTTCAGCGACAGCGGCAGGCCGACGCCGGTGATCTGGTCCAGGCCGAGTAGGGTCTGGTCGACGCGGCCGTCGAGCCGCGGGTCGGCGAAGAAGTCCTTCGTGACCGTGCCGGTGTTGGTGATCCGGATCCGCGCCGTGACAGGCGTGCCGGCCTGCAGCTTCCCGCTCGGGAGCCCGGTCGCCCGGACCGGCGGCCCGGCGAACGAGATCGCGCCGGTGAAGGGCTCGCGCAGGCGCAGGCCGCTCACCGGGGCGCTGACGTTGAGCGTCAGCGTCCACAGGCCGGCCTGCGGCGAGCCCTTGAAGAACTGCATGTCGCGCCCCTCGTTGACCTGCTCGTCGAGCGGCATGCCGTTCGGGTCGACCAGGTAGCCGGTGAGCCCGTAGTCGGGGTCGGCCAGGTGGAACCTCGCGTTCAGCGACGGCTGGCCGCGCGGCACCTCGAACTGCCAGGTGAACGTCTGGCCCCCGTTGCCGGTGGAGGCGCCGCCGGTCAGCGTGCCCGCGAACGTACCGCCGTGCGAGCCGAGCGGGACGAGCGACCGCAGGACGATCGGCACGCTGCCGTCGTCGGAGGCGCCCGTGCCGACGTGCAGGCGCAGGCCCTCGTCGCCCGCGGCGCCGGCAGCGACGGTCACGTTGAACGCCCCCGTCTGCCCCGGCGCGAGCGTGCGTGCGGCCGGCGACACCGTGCCGGCGGTGTGGAACCGCTGCGTGTCGTACTCGAACCGGACGACGCCGGAGTACGCCGCGGCGTTGTTGACGGTGAAGATCACCGCGGTCCACACGCCCGCGTTCGGCTTGCGCACCTCCACATGGCCGAAGCCGCTGCGGTCGGAGCCGAGCAGCGAGTAGGCCGCCACCTGGCCCTGCGGGTCGAACAGCGTCTCGAACACCGCCGTGCCCTTGGACTGGGCGTCCCAGGTGATGTCGCCGATCAGATAGTCCGCGTTCGGCCCCACCGCGAAGTGGGTCTCCTGGAAGGTATCGGTGTTGCCCTCGCCGTCGGTGAACGTGTTCGCCGACGGCAGCGTCACCGTGCCCGAGCCGACTGTCGTGGTCGTCGGGCGGCCGATGACCGCCGGCGTCACGGTGCGCGGCGCCGTGCCCTCGTTGGTCACCCGCTCGGTGAACGAGTGCGACCGGCCGGCGTCGACGGTCGCGCTGAGCGACGGCTGGTCGACCAGGAGCGTGTTCGCGCCCTGCCCGCGGCCGCCGTCGATCGACATGGCGAGCTGGACGGCCTTGAGCGTGTTGACCAGGCCGGCGCCCTGCCGGTCGGCCGGCGCGCCGAGGTCCGTGGCCGAGCTGTCGATGATCTGCTGCACCGTCGCGGGCGACGGGAGCCGCCCGCGGTGCGCCTTGGCGTACGCGTCGAGCACGAGCGCCGCGGTCCCGGAGGTCTCGGGCGCGGACGCGCTCGTCCCGCCGGCCGCCCAGATCGGCGGCGGGTTGGCGCCCTTGTCGATGTCGCCGCAGCCGAAGAACTGCGTCGTGTCGCGGCTGCACAGCGACCAGCCGCGGTCGCCCGGCGCGACGACGTCGACGGTGTGCGGGTTGAACTCGTTGATGCCGTCCGAGCTCAGTGCCGTGATGTTGTTGTCCTCCCAGCCGCCCGGCGACAGCTGCGTGCCGTAGCGGGTGGTCTGGCGGTAGACGCGGTACGTGGTGGTGCCGCCGACGGCGATCACGCCCGGCGTCGTGGCCGGCGTGCCGATGTTGTTGAACGGGCCGGAGTCGCCGCTGGAGGCGACGACGGTCACGCCCGCGGCCACCGCCGCGCGGTCGAGCAGCGCGACCGGGTCGTCCTCGGTGTTCGGCAGCGGGTTGCCGCCGATCGACTCGTTGAGGATGTTGACGCGGTCGTGCAGGACGGCCCACTCGACGCCCTGGATGATCGTCGAGTCGAAGAACCCGGCGTTCGGGCCCGAGAGGTTC
>JAICUS010000618.1 GCA_025935735.1 Solirubrobacteraceae bacterium
GGAAGCAGCTGTGGCTGCACCGCCGACGCTGCACCGCAGGCCGGAACGAAGGACGCAGCTACGAGCGACTCGCCCGTCACGGCGGCCGCTCCGGTCGCGCCCAGCACGACGCAGTCGAATACCGCTGGTTCGTCGGCGAGCGCCGGCAACCGGGCGTCGACCGGTCAGTCGGCGCAGCAGGACGGCTCCGCGAGCGCAATCCAGTCCAGCGATCAGTCCGCTGAGACCGGTCAGCTCGCAGGTGCCTTTTCGCAGGCTGCACAGGATCATCCGTCCAACACGAACGTGTCGATCCGCGTGTTGAGCCCGGGAAGCGACGGCAACGTCACCCAGGCGAACACGGTCGGCTCGTCCGCAACGGCCGGGAACTCCGCCACCACGCATCAGACGTCCGACCAGGACCCGCGCTCGTCCTGCGGGTGCCAGTCGACTCCGACGATCCAGGTCGCGGGTCAGCAGGCGTCGACCGAGCAGGGAGCCCTCGCGGCCTCGTCGGCCGAGCAGGTCGGCGCGTCGAACGTGAACGCTCCGGTCCGGGTTCTCAGCCCGGGGCACGGTGGTGACGTGACGCAGTCGAACACGGTCGGCTCCTCGGCAAGCTCGGGGAACGCCGCGACGACCGACCAGTGGATCGACCAGGACGCCGCGGGTAGCTGTGGGTGCGGCGGGACCGGTGCGATTCAGGTGGCCGGGCAGAAGTCCGACACCGAGCAGGCGTCGATCGCCCTCTCGGCCGCCATCCAGGCGTTCGGCGGCCGCGAGTCGCCGTGTGGCTGCGGCGGCGCGTCGTCGGGCAACGTCGACTCGCCGGTGCGTGTGCTGAGCTACGGCTCCGACGGTGATGTGACACAGTCGAACACCGTCGGCTCGTCCGCGATCTCCGGTAACCACGCGTCGACAACGCAGGGCGTCGATCAGGACGCGTCCGGTCCGGCGATCCAGGTGGCCGGCCAGAAGGCCGACACCGGGCAGCTGTCGTTCGCCGCCTCGCTGGCGGCGCAGCTCGGGGCGTCGAACACGGCGTCGCCCGTCCGGGTGAAGAGCGCGGGCGGGAATCGGTCGCTGACGCAGGCGAACACCGCTGCGTCGTCGGCCCTCGCGGGGAACGCCGCGACGACCGGCCAGACTGCCGAGCAGGGGTCGGGCCGGGCGGAGTGCGGATGCTCCCTCGGGCCGATCCAGGTGTCCGGCCAGCAGTCGGGCACGTGGCAGCTCGCGAAGGCTCTGTCCCTCGCGCTGCAGGAGAGGCCGTCGAACACCGCGTCTCCGGTTCGCGTGTGGAGCCCGGATGAGCTGAAGCTGAGCTGATCCGAGAAAGCCCGGGAGGGTCGTGCGCACGGCCCTCCCGGGAACCTTGAACGATTCGAGAAAGGGAGTACGCTGCGCTGCAGGAGGGGACAGAGTGCGAGGAGGGAGGACGTCGCTCCTGCGGCCTGTCGCACCGATCGCGGTGGCGTTCACCCTTGCTGTGGCGCCGGCCGCACACGGCGCGCCCGACCCCGCACCCGGCTCGAAGACGCTTCGGCCGGATCCCATGCCTTCCGCGGCACCCGCCCCCGCGCAGCGTTCCGCCCCCGTCCACGCGGCAACGGCTCCGGCGCCCAAGACCACGGGGCGCGTCGTCATCACCCGCCCTGCCGCTCCGCGGGTGGTGGTGACGCATACAACGGTCGTGACACCAGCGAAGCCGAAGCCCGCGGTGCCCGCGGTGCAACCGGCGCCGCCCAAGCACGCCGCACCGGTCACGAAGCATCGGTTGCCTTCGCCCTTCGTGCTGCCGCCGATCCCGGTGCCGCACATCGTCACGGATCCGCTCGAACGCCGGCCGTCGCCGCTGCTCGCCGCGTTCGCACTGGCGCTCGCCGCCCTGGCGGCGGGGTCGGGCGCCCAGCTCGTCCGCGCCTGGAGCACCCGTTGATCCGCACCATCGGCGCGGTGTTCGTGATCGTTGCGGCCCTCACGCTCGTCGGCGCCGCAGGCGCGTCCGGCCCCGTGGTCACGTACAACGTCTCAGCGGGAACGGTCGGGAACAACGGCTGGTACCGCAGCGCTGTGACGGTGCGGCTGGGCTTCTCGAGCGACATCACCTCGACGACCTGCCCCGGCGTGTACACGTTTCAGTCGAACGGCGAGGTCCTCACGTGCAGCGCAACCGACGGCACGGCCACGGTGCAGTTCCAGCTGCAGTTCAAGATCGACGCCGCGCCGCCGACCGTGACCGGAGCCACGCCGGATCGATCGCCCGACGGCGGCGGCTGGTACAGCCATCCGGTGGCGGTGAGGTTCACGGGGAACGACACGACTTCGGGCATCGCGTCCTGTACGTCCGCGACGTACTCCGGACCAGACTCCAGCTCGGCGACGGTGTCGGGTACCTGCCAGGACAACGCCGGGAACGTCAGCTCGACGGCGTCGTTCGGCTTGCGTTACGACACGACCGCGCCCGTCGTCTCGGCAGCGCTGTCGCGCCCGCCTGACTCGAACGACTGGTATTCGCACCCCGTCGACATCAATTTCTCGGCGACCGACAGCGGATCCGGCGTCAGCTCGTGCACCCCGCCGGTCACCTACTCGACACCCGACAGCCCGCAGGTCGCGATCACCGGCGGCTGTGCTGATGCAGCGGGGAACCGAAGCTCGACGACGGCGACGTTCAAGTACGACTCGACGCCGCCGGCGTTCAGCAAGGTGGCGGTCTCGGTGAGCTCGCTGACCGACACGCTGACCTGGAAGCTGCCGGGCGATGCCGCCGGCGTCACCGTGACGCGCTCCCCGGGGCGGCGAGCGCAGAGATCGTCGGTCGTCTACACCGGCAACGCGTCCACGTTCCGCGACAGCAGCCTCGATCCGGGCGTGACGTACCACTACGCGGTGACCGTCAGCGACCCCGCCGGAAACGCCACCACCGTCCAGGCAAAGGCGGCCGTGCCGATGCTGTACCTCCCGGCGGCAGGTGCGCCCGTCGCGCCGGGTGCAGTGCTCAGGTGGGCGCCGTCGCGGGGAGCGCCGTACTACAACGTCCAGATCTTTCGAGGCTCGCACAAGGTGCTGAGCACGTGGCCGAAGCGCGCGCGGCTACGGCTGACCCGCAGCTGGAAGTACGCCGGAAAACCGCAGCGGCTCGCGCCTGGCCGCTACCGGTGGTACGTCTGGCCGGGCAAGGGAGCGCTGAAGGCAGCGCGCTACGGCCCGCTCCTCGGCGGGAACACCTTCGTCGTGCGCGGCTGACGCACGCCGGGCCGCAGTCGGCTCGCCTGCTACGTTTGACCTCCTCCGGGCGCATAGCTCAGCGGGAGAGCGCTCGCTTCACACGCGAGAGGTCCCTGGTTCGATCCCAGGTGCGCCCACTGAAC
>JAICUS010000821.1 GCA_025935735.1 Solirubrobacteraceae bacterium
AGGCCGGCGCGGAGACGGCGTCGGGCGTCGGCGAGCTCGTGTCCGTGCACGTGATCCCGCGGCCGCACACCGAGCTGGGCAAGCACTTCACCAGCGCGGCCGCCTGATCGCGCACGTGGGGGCGGTGGAGCTCCGCGTCTATCTGCCGATCCCCGACCTCGGGCGGCAGTTCGCGGCCTACCTGGGCTCGCCGCTGCGCGCCCGCGGTTACCCGCCGATGGAGGGCGACCACGCGCTGATCGTCGAGGTCGCGCCCGGGCTGGCGATCGAGCGGATCATCGACCTCGCGCTGAAGTCGGTGCCGGACGTCGAGCCCGGCATCCACTTCGTCGAGCGCCAGTTCGGCGTGCTCGAGGTCCACTCGAGCGACCCCGCCGAGACCGCGCGCGCCGGCGAGGCGATCCTCGACGGCATCGGCGCCACGCCGAACGACGGCCTGAAGCCCCGCGTCCTCTACAGCGACGTGATCGAGGACGTGACCGACCAGCACGCGGTGATCGTCAACCGCAACCGCGAGGCGTCGATGCTGCTCCCCGGCCAGACGCTGCTGGTGGTGGAGATGACCCCCGCGCTGTTCGCCGCGGTCGCCGCCAACGCCGCCGAAAAGGTCGCCCCGGAACTCACGCTGGTCACGGTGTCGATGATCGGCGCCGCCGGCCGCGTCTATCTCGCGGGCGCGACGCCGGATATCGTCCGCGCGCGCGCCGAGATCGAGCGCGTGCTCGGAGAGGTGGAGGGACGCGAGCAGTGACCGCCGACATGGACGCCCTGGCCGCGCAGGCGCTCGCCCGCTACGGGCTCGGAGGCGCCACGGCCACGCTGTGCAACGTCTCCGAGAACCACACCTACAAGGTGGAGCAGGGCGGCCGCGCGTACGCGCTGCGCATCCACCGCCCCGGCTACCGCACCGCGGACCAGATCGCCTCCGAGCTCGTCTGGGTCGACGCGCTGCGCGAGGACGGCGCGATCGAGACGCCCGCGGCGATCCACGCGCCCACCGGCGAGCGCGTCGTCGACCTCGGCACCCACAACGTCGTCATGTTCGACTGGCTCCCCGGCATCACGCCCGAGCCCGACGGCGACGACCTCGTGCTCGGCTTCACCACGCTCGGCGCCGTGTCCGCGCACATGCACGCGCACACGCGCGCGTGGGACCCACCGCCGGGCTTCGACCGCCCCACCTGGGACTACGAGCACTGCCTCGGCCCCCACGGCCACTGGGGCGCCTGGCAGGACGGCCTCGGCATGGGCCCCGAGGAGAAACGGCAGCTCGACCGCCTGGACAAGACCATCTCGCGCCGGCTCCACGTGTACGGCCAAGGCCCCGACCGCTTCGGCCTCGTCCACGCCGACATCCGCCTGGCCAACCTCCTGGTCGACGGCGAGCAGGTGCGGGTGATCGACTTCGACGACTGCGGCTTCTCCTGGTTCATGTACGACTTCGCCACCACCGTCTCGTTCATGGAGGACCACCCGCGCGTCCCCGAGCTGCGCGAGGCGTGGCTCGCCGGCTACCGCGAGGTCGCTCCGCTCGGCCGCGAGGACGAGCAGGAGCTCGAGACGTTCGTGATGCTGCGGCGGCTGCTGCTCGTCGCCTGGATCGGCTCCCACCACACGTTCGCCACCGAGGCCGCCGAGCTCGGCGCCGGCTTCACCGCCGGCACGTGCGCGCTGGCCGAGCACTACCTGTCAACGCACGCCTGAGGAGGACGCCCGCCTTGTTCACCCCGCTCACCGGCCGGACCGTGCTGGTCACCGGCGGCACGAAGGGCATCGGCAAGGGCATCGCCGGCGTGTTCGCGCAGGCGGGCGCGAACGTCGTCGTGGCCGGGCGCGACGCCGAGACCGGCCGGCGCGCGGCGCAAGAGCTCGGCGCCCGCTACGTCCAAGCAGACATCTCCAGGGCCGAGGACTGCGAGCGGATGGCCGCGGAGGCCGGCGACGTCGACGTCCTGTGCGCGAACGCCGGCATCTTCCCCGACGTCAAGCTCGCCGACATGACCGAGGCCGACATCGACGGGATCTTCGCCACCA
>JAICUS010000175.1 GCA_025935735.1 Solirubrobacteraceae bacterium
GCGATCGACGCCGGCGAGCTCGAGCTGCACTACCAGCCGATCTGCCGCGCTGCGGACGGCCGCGTGCTCGGCGTCGAGCCGCTCGTGCGCTGGCGCGACCCGGAGCGCGGGCTGATCCCGCCGCTGGAGTTCATCCCCGTGGCCGAGCGCACCGGCGTGATCGACGCGCTGGGCGACTGGGTGCTGCAGGCGGCCTGCGCGCAGGGCGCGGCGTGGGCGGACATGGGCCTGCACCCGCGGCTCGGCGTCAACGTCTCCCCGCGCCAGCTGCGCCGGGCCGGCTTCGCCGAGCGGGCCAGGGCGATCGTCGCCGGGCACGCGATCGACAGCTTCGTGCTCGAGCTCACCGAGTCCGCCTGGTCGCTGGAGGCCTCGCGGCTGCTGCCCGTGCTGCACGACCTGCGCTCCGCCGGCTTCGTGCTGGCCATCGACGACTTCGGCGCGGGCTACTCGTCGCTGTGGCGCCTGCGCGAGCTGCCCGTGCAGGTGATCAAGGTCGACCGGGCGTTCCTGGACGGCGTGCCCGACGACCCGCAGGCCTGCGCCGTCTACGCGGCGATCCTGCAGCTCGCGGACACCGTCGGCTGCGACGTGGTCGCCGAGGGCGTGGAGACCGCCGGGCAGGCCGAGTTCCTGCGCGACCGGGGCTGCGCGATCCTCCAGGGCTACCTGTTCTCGCGCCCGCTGCCGGCGGCCGACGTGACCGAGCTGCTGCGCGACGGCCTCGTCGCCGAGCGCCGCACGTAGGTTTCGCTACCCTTTCGCGGCCGATGGCCGTCCCCAAGCAGAAGCAGTCGCACGCGCGCACGTCGCAGCGCCGCTCGCAGCACAAGATCACCGCGCCCGCGGTGAACGCGTGCCCGCAGTGCCGCCGCCCGCGCCGTCCGCACCGGGTGTGCCCGCACTGCGGGTTCTACGCCGGGCGCGAGGTCGTGCACGTGCACGACCACGAGCACGATCACGACCACTAGCGTCCTCACGATCGCGGTCGACGTCAACGGGGCCGACAAGGGTCCCGCGGAGGTCGCCCGCGGTGCCGCCCGCGCGGCCGCGGGCGGCGTCCGCGTGACCCTGTTCGGGCCGGCGGGGGAGATCGGCTCGGTCGCCGACGGCGTGTCGGTGGTGGACGCGCCGCTGTCGATCGCCAAGGACCCCGATCCCGCGCGCGCGGTGCGGGCCAACCCGGACGCGTCGATCGTGAAGGCGGTCGCCGCGGTGGCCGCGGGCGAGGCCGACGCGCTCGTGTCCGGCGGCTCGACCGGCGCGGCGCTCGCCGCCTCGCTGTTCACCTTCAAGCGCGCCCGCGGCGTCCACCGGCCGGCGCTGGCGATCCTGCTGCCGGTGCCGGGCGCGCCGTTCCTGCTGCTCGACGCCGGCGCCAACGACGTCGTGCGCCCCGAGCACCTGGTCCAGTTCGCCCACATGGGCGCGGCCTACATGGAGGCGGTCATGGGGGTGCGCGACCCCCGCGTGGCGCTGCTGTCCAACGGCACCGAGGCCTCGAAGGGCCCGGAGACCGTGGTGGAGGCGCACGCGCTGCTGGCCGGCTCGGCCGGGCTCAACTTCCTCGGCAACGTGGAGGGCTTCGCCATCGGCACCGGCGAGGCCGACGTGATCGTGGCCGACGGGTTCACCGGCAACGTGGCGCTGAAGGTGATGGAGGGGACGTTCGCGGCGCTGATGGGCGCGGTGCGCGGGGCGGCGATGTCCTCCCGGCGGTCCCGGCTCGGCGGGCTGCTGCTGCGCCCGGCGCTGCGCGGGATGCGCGACGAGCTCGACCCCGAGGAGCAGGGCGGCGCCGTGCTGCTCGGGCTGCGCCGGCTCGCGGTCGTCCCGCACGGCTCCTTCGGCGAGCGCGGCTTCGCGCGGGCGATCGAGGTGGCCGCCCGCGGCGTGCGCGAGGACGTGGCGGGGCGCACGCACGCCCGGCTCGCCGCCGCCGGCGCGCTCCGGGCGCGCCCAGAGGCGTCCGAGGCGGCCGCTAGCGTGCCCGACCAGCCATGACCCGCGAGGAAGTCCTGGAGCTGATCCGTGCGCACCTGGCCGACGAGCTGGAGCTCGACCCGGCGCGCATCACGGAGGCCACCCACTTCCGGGAGGACCTGGCGGCGGACTCGCTGGACCTCTACACGCTCGTGCAGGAGCTCGAGGACTCCTACGGCGTGAAGATGTCCGACGAGCAGGCCGCCCGCATCCACACCGTGCGCGAGGCCGTGGACTTCGTGCTGGCCCACGACCCTTCCCCGAGGCCCTGACCGCTGCGCAAGCTGCACGACCTGCTCGAGCGTCTGCCGCAGGACCTGGCGAGGCAAGCGGTGACGCATTCGTCGTGGACCGAGCGGCGGGCCGATTCCTACGAGCGGCTGGCCTTCTTGGGCGACTCGGTGCTCGGCCTGGCCGTGACCACCCACCTCTACCCGCGCCTGGCCGCGGACGCCTACGGCGCCGGCCGGCTGACCAAGATCCGCGCGCAGGCCGTGTCCGGCCGCTCCTGCCGGGAGGTGGCCGAGCGGCTGGGCATCCCCGAGCGCCTGCGGGCGGCGGCGCCGCCGGAGGTCGCCGGCCCGGCGACGGAGCAGCTGTCCCGCACCGAGCGGGTGCTCGCCTCGGTGATCGAGGCGGTGATCGGCGCGTGCTACCTGGAGTTCGGCTACGAGGAGGTCTCGGCGGCGGTCGTCGAGGCGTTCGCGCCGGAGATCGAGCGGGCGCTCGTGCAGCCGGCGGACTTCAAGTCGGCGCTGCAGGAGCAGCTCGCCCGCCGCGGGACGGTCGTGACGTACGAGGTGACCGCGGAGCAGGGGCCGCCGCACGAGCGGACCTTCGAGGTGGTCGCGCTGGTGGACGGCGAGGAGGTCGCGCGCGGCAGCGGGCGCTCCAAGAAGGACGCCGAGCAGGCGGCAGCCGAGACCGCGCTCGAGGGAGGCGTGTGACCGCATGCACCTGAGCTCGCTCACTTTGAAGGGGTTCAAGTCGTTCCCGGACCGCACCCGGCTGGCGTTCGCGCCCGGCGTGTCGGTGATCGTCGGACCCAACGGCTCGGGCAAGTCGAACATCACCGACGCCGTGCTGTGGGCGCTCGGCGAGCAGTCGCCGCTGGCCGTGCGCGGGCAGTCGATGCAGGACGTGATCTTCGCCGGCGCGCACGGCGTCCAGGCGCGCGGCGAGGCCGAGGTCGAGGTCGTGCTCGACAACGCCGCCGGTGACCTCGACCTGCCCGTCGGCGAGGTGTCGATCGTGCGGCGCCTGAACCGCGCGGGGGAGGGCGAGTACCGGGTCAACGGCGCCCGCTGCCGGCTCGCGGACGTCCTGGAGATCCTCTCGGACACCGGCCTGGGCAAGGAGATGCACTCGGTCGTCTCCCAGGGCCGCGTGGAGGCGATCGTCACGTCCAAGCCGCGCGACCGGCGGATGCTCATCGAGGAGGCCGCCGGGCTGGGCAAGCACCGCAAGCGGCGCCGGCGCGCGCAGCTCAAGCTCGAGCGCACGCAGGACAACCTCGACCGCTCGCTGGACGTCGAGCGCGAGGCCCGCTCCCGGCTGCGGCCGCTCAAGCGCCAGGCGGAGGCGGCCGAGCTGCACGAGCGCCTGGAGCGCCAGGCCGACGAGGCGCGCTGGACGCTGGCCCGCGACTCCGCGCGGTCGGCCCGCGCCGCGGTGGCCGAGGCGTCTTCTGTCGTCGCCGCGGCTCGCGCGGCGGCAGCGCGGACGGAGTCAGAGCTGGGCGAGGTCGCGCGCCGCCGGCAGGCCGCCGAGGAGGCGCTGTCGCAGCGCGGCTCGGCCCGCGAGTCGCTATCGCACCGCTTCTACGCGGCCCGCTCGGCGGGGGAGCGGATCGGCCTGCGGCTGGACGCGGTCGGCCGTGCGCTGGCCGAGCTGGAGGACCGCACCGGGCGCCGCCGCGCCTCGATCGCCGCGCTGCGGGCCGAGGCGGAGGCCGACACCGGCGACGACGGCGCCGCCGAGCGCATCGCCGCGCTGGAGGCGGAGCTCGCCGAGCTGGCCGAGGACCACCGCGTGCGCCTGGAGCGCGAGCTGGCCGAGCTGGAGGCCGGCCGCGAGGCGGCGGCCGCCGCCCTGGCGGGGCTGGCCGAGGCCGCCGAGGCCGCGGGCGCGGTGGCCCGCGAGCGCGTCGCCGCCGCCGAGGCCGCCCGCGCCGCCCGCCGCGAGCTCGACACCGCCGCCGAGCGCGCCCGTCGCGAATCCGCGCGCGTCGGCGCCGAGCTCGCCAAGGTCAACCAGTTCCTCCGCGCCCAGGCGGGAGCGCCGGGCGGAGCCCCGGCCCTGGCCGACGCGTTGACCGCCGCCCCGGGCTACGAGCTCGCCCTGTCCGCCGCGCTCGGGCCACGGCTGCGGGCGGCGGTCGCGCGGGATCTCGAGGCCGCGGCCGCGCTGCTGGACCGCGCGGGGCGGGACGGCGGCGCGGCCCTGGTGGCACCTGCGGGCGGCACGCGGGCGCCGGCGGATAGCACTGAGGGGATGGAGGCCGGGGCCGCCGTTCCGCCCGCGCCCGGAGCGCAGCCGCTCACCGCTCACGTTCGCGCCACGGGCGACGCCGCCGCGCTCACCGCAGCCCTCCTCAGCAACACGTGGGTGGTCGACGAACTCGCCACGCTCGACCCGGCGTTCACGGGCACCGCCGTCACGAAGGACGGCCGCACCTGGTCCCCGTCGAGCCGCGAGCTCCGGCAGGTCCCGGCCGGCGGCGAGGACCGCGTGCTGGCCGAGCGCAACCGCCGCGACGCCCTCGTCGCCGAGGTCGAGAAGGCCGCGCAGGCCGAGCAGGCAGCCCTGCAACGGGTCGAGGCCGCGCAGGCCGGAGTCACCGAGGCCGACGCCGCCCGCGACGCCGCCGACCGCGACGCGCGGTCCGCGGCCCGGGCGCGGGACGAGGGCGCGGAGGCCGAGCGCCATGCCCGCTGGGTCATCCAGCAGCGCCGCGCGGCGCCGGACGAAGGGCCCGCGGCCGAGCGCCGCGCCCACGTCGAGGCGGCCATCGCGACCGAGCGCCGGCTCGCCGCGCGGGCCGAGCGCGAGCGCCAGGAGCGGACGCGGCGGCTCGAAGGGCTGCAGGGGCGCCTCACCCGCGACGAGGGCCTACAGCCGCTCGCCCGGCGGCTCGCCGAGGCGCTGCGGGCGGCGCAGCAGGCCGTGGCCACCCGCGTCGAGGCGCTCGAGGCCGAGCTCGCGGCCGATCGCGCCGCCGGCGAGCGGCTGGCCGGCGAGCTGCGCGAGTGCGCCGCCGAGGAGTCGCGCGTCCAGGCCCGGCTGAAGGAGCGCGGCGAGGAGGTCACCCGCGGCGAGGTCCGCGCCCAGCAGGCGCGCGACCAGGCCCACGAGGCCGGGACCGAGCTCGGCCGGCTCGCCACCAAGCTCGGCCTGGAGCCGGAGCCGGCGGACGAGCCGCTCGCGGCCCCGGAGCGCGAGACGCTGCACGCCCGCATCGAGCGCCTGCAGCGCCGCCGGGAGCAGCTCGGCCCGGTCAACCCGCTCGCCCAGGAGGAGTACCGCGAGGCGCTGGCGCACGTCCAGGAGCTCGAGCGCCAGCGCGAGGACCTGGAGACGGCTCTGCGGGAGCTCCAGGGCCTCATCCGCGACACCGACCGCCGGATCCGCGAGGCGTTCGAGGAGACGTTCACCGCCGCCGCCCAGAACTTCGAGGAGGTCGTCGGCCTGCTGTTCCCCGGCGGCCGCGGCGCGCTGCGGCTCGTGCGCGAGGACGCCGGCCCGCGGCCCGTCCTCGGCGGCGCGGAGGCCGAGGGCGAGGAGTCAGCAGAGCCGGACGAGCCGGAGGAGGCGCCCGAGGACCGCATGGGCGTGGAGATCGAGATCACGCCCGCCGGCAAGTCCACCAAGCGCCTCACGCTGTTGTCCGGCGGCGAGAAGTCGCTCACCGCGCTCGCGTTCCTGTTCGCGGTCTTCCTCGCCCGCCCGTGCCCGTTCTACATCCTCGACGAGGTCGAGGCCGCGCTGGACGACCTGAACATCGACCGCTTCCTCGACGTCCTGCGCTCCTTCGCCGGCCGCGCGCAGTTCATCGTGGTCACACATCAGAAGCGCACGATGGAGGCCGCAGATGCGCTCTACGGCGTCTCGATGGCCGGCAACGGCGTCTCCAAGGTGATCTCCCGCCGGCTCCCGCGCGAGCAGGCCGCGTGATGCTCGGCGCCCCGCTGCTCGCCGGGCTTGCGGCGTTCGCGGCGCTCGCCGGTCCGCCGCACGAGATCACGGCCAAGCGCCTGCACGCGCGTCCGGATGCCGTGGCGCGCGGCACCAAGGTGCGCGACTCGGCGCTGTTCGGCGTCCGCACGTTCGCCAACGCCCGCGACGGCTTCGCGCTCGCCGACGTGCGCCAGGCGCAGTACCCGGCGCGCACGACCGACGGCGGACGGACGTGGCGGATCGACGGCCCGCAGTTCCACGTCAACGCGGCCGATGCGCCCGAGGCCGTCGGCTTCGTGGGCATGGCGGGCCCGCGGCGGCTCTTCGCCTACGGCGCCTCAGCGGTCGACGCCAGCACCGACGGCGGCCGCACGTGGTGGGAGGCGTTCCTCGGCGATCTCGTGGTGGCGGTCGTGCCCGGCCCCGGCCGGCTGGTCGCCTACGTCCAGCATGAGGCCGGAACGCGCGCGGTGACGTGGCAGTACGTCTCGCGCGACGGCGGGCGCCACTGGCGCTACAGCACCGCTATCGGCGGCTGAAGAAGCGGCGCAGGCGCTCCCAGAGCGGCAGCCTGGCCGCGCGCAGCGCGATGGTGCCGTTGCCGTTCGGGGTCGGGATCAGCTCGATGGGCACGTCTTCAGGATGACCGCGCTTACTGAAGATCAGCTCAAGCCGGCCGGCGCGGCAACGCGAGCGTCAGCGCCAGCACGGCGCCGACCAGCAGCAGGAAGCCGCCGGCGGCGTCCCAGAAGCCAGGGGCGACGGCGCGCAGGACCAGGCCCGCGGCCAGCACCGTGAAGACCGCCGCCGGCAGCGCGCGCGTCTCGCCCAGCAGCAGCTTGCGCAGCGCGGTCATGCCTGGGCCAGCCTGCGGACGTGCAGCTGGGAGGCGGCGAGCATCGCCGCCACGACGTAGAGCAGCGCCACGTCGCCGCCCGGCCAGTCGACGCCCAGCCCCTCGCCGAGGAAGAACACGCCGAAGCTCGTGAGCATCACGCCGACGGCGTACTTGAGGTGCGACTCGGGCAGCCGGGCCAGCGGCCGGTGCACCACCACGCCGATGCCCACCACGACCAGCACGGCGAGCGCCGCGCCCGCCAGCGCCGGCGCGGCGCCCTGTGAGCCTCCCGCCAGCGCGGCCACGATCAGCACGACCTCCAGGCCCTCGAGCAGCACGCCCTTGCCGGCCACGATCCGGGCCGGCCAGTCCGCGCCTTCCGAGGGCGGGAGCGCCTCCATCGCCTCGCGCTCCTCCAGGTACTCGGCCAGCGAGTCCGACAGCGCGCGGCGCCCGGCGAGCCGCAGCACGCCCTTGCGCAGCCACTCCAGGCCGAACAGCAGCAGCGCCACGCCGACGACGCTGCGCAGCAGCGACAGCGGCAGCGAGGCCAGCAGCACCGGCCCGACCAGCCCGGCGACCGCGGCCAGGATCGCGACGGCCCCGGCGGCGCCCAGCGCCGCGTCGCGCCAGCTGCGGCTCACCCCGACGGCGAGCACGATGGCCAGCGCCTCCAGCAGCTCAAGGCCGACGGCCAGCGTCGCGCCCAGCGCCGTCAACACCCATGCGGTCACGCCTCTATCCTGCCCGACCGCATGGCCCGAGACTGGCAGGAGCTGTTCGTGCTCGGCGACGGCGCCGCCGTCGCCGCGCCCCCGGAGCCCGAGCGCGAGGAGGGCCGGCGCGGCTTCTTCCGCCGCCTGCGCGAGAACATGCGCAAGACGCGCGAGGCGCTGGCCGCCGAGGTTCAGGCGACCCTGTTCGAGGGCGACCTCGACGAGGCGACGTGGGAGCGGCTCGAGGAGGCGCTGATCTACGCCGACGTCGGCGCGCGGACCACCGCCGAGGTGGTGGAGCGGCTCGAGCGCGAGGCCGAGGAGGGCGCGCTGGTGGGCGGCGAGGCGCTGACCAACCGGCTCGCGGAGCTGCTGGCCCAGCTCGCCCGCACCGGCGACGACACGATCGACCTGCGGCCCGACCCGACCGTGATCCTCGTGGTCGGCGTCAACGGCACCGGCAAGACGACCACGATCGGCAAGCTCGCCTGGCACCTGCGCAAGACGCTCGACCGCAGCGTGGTCATCGGCGCCGCCGACACGTTCCGCGCCGCCGCGGTGGAGCAGCTCGAGCGCTGGGGCGAGCGCGCCGGCGTCGACGTGATCAAGGGCCCGGAGGGCTCGGATCCCGGCGCGGTGGCGTTCGACGCCATCGCCCGCGGCCGCGAGCGCGGCGCCGACGTGGTGATCATCGACACCGCCGGGCGCCTGCACACGCAGCACAACCTGATGGAGGAGCTGACCAAGGTCCGCCGGGTCATCCAGAAGCAGATGCCCGAGGCGCCGCACGAGACGCTGATGACCGTGGACGCCACCACCGGGCAGAACGGCGTCCGCCAGGCGAAGCTGTTCGGCGAGGCGGTCGGCGTGACCGGGATCATCCTGACCAAGCTCGACGGGACGGCCAAGGGCGGCATCGCGCTGGCCATCGCGAACGAGCTCGGCATCCCGGTCAAGCTGATCGGGATCGGCGAGCAGCTCGAGGATCTGCGGCCGTTCGACGCCGACGACTTCGCGCGGGCACTGCTGACCGCGTAACGACACCCGCGCCGGCGGATACGATCGGATCAGACATGGACCCGTGGCTGTTCTGGCTGATCGCGGCGCTCATCCTGGCCATCGGGGAGATCGCCACGACGGGCCTGTTCCTCGCTCCGTTCGCCGCCGGCGCGCTGATCGCGACGCTGCTCTCCGCCGCCGGCGCGGGAGCGGTCATCGAGTGGGCGGTCTTCCTGGTCGTGTCCGTGATCCTGCTGGCCGCCCTGCGGCCGGTGGCGCGCGCGCATCGCCGCAGCCGCGGGACGCTCAAGACGGGCCCGGCGCGGCTGGTCGGGCAGCACGCGACGGTGGTCGAGCGGATCGCCAACGCGGAGGGCGTGGGCTGCGTGCGGCTCGACGGGGAGATCTGGACGGCGCGCGCGTACGACGACGACGAGGTGTTCGAGCCGGGGACGCGCGTACAGGTGCTCGAGATCCGGGGCGCGACAGCGCTCGTGAGCGAATGAGGGAGGCCGCATGACCGCCGGAATCGTGATTCTGGTCGTCCTGGCGCTGTTCGTGTTCATCGTCGCCGCGGCGGGCGTGCGGATCGTGCCGCAGGCCCGCGCCGGCGTCGTCGAGCGGCTCGGGCGCTACGCCCGCACGCTCGACCCGGGGCTGACGCTGATCATGCCGTTCATCGACCGGGTCAAGCCGCTGATCGACCTGCGCGAGCAGGTGGTCACGTTCCCGCCGCAGCCGGTGATCACCGAGGACAACCTGGTGGTGGGGATCGACACGGTCATCTACTTCACGGTCACCGACCCGAAGGCCGCCACCTACGAGGTGGCGAACCCGCTGCAGGCGATCGAGCAGCTGACGGTGACCACGCTGCGCAACGTGATCGGCGGCATGACGCTCGAGGAGACCCTGACCTCGCGCGACAACATCAACAGCCAGCTGCGCGCCGTGCTCGACGAAGCGACCGGCCGCTGGGGCATCCGCGTCAACCGCGTCGAGCTGAAGTCGGTCGAGCCGCCGCGCACGGTGCAGGAGGCGATGGAGAAGCAGATGCGCGCCGAGCGCGACCGCCGCGCGACGATCCTCACCGCCGAGGGCCAGCGCACGTCGGCGATCCTCCAGGCCGAGGGCGAGAAGCAGTCGGCCGTGCTTCGCGCGGAAGGCCAGCGTACGTCGGCGATCCTCAAGGCCGAGGGCGAGGCCAAGGCGATCGAGACCGTGTTCAGCGCGATCCACGACGGGGCGCCCGACCAGGCGCTGCTGTCCTATCAGTACCTGCAGATGCTTCCACAGCTCGCACAGGGCAGCGCGAACAAGGTGTTCGTGATCCCCTCGGAGTACTCGTCGGCGCTGTCGGCGCTGACCTCGCGCTTCGTCGAGGGTGCGCCCGAGCACAGCTCGCCCAAGCCGCGCCCGTCGCGCTCCAACGACGAGATCGACGCCCGGGCCGCGGCCGATGCCGAGGCGGCGGCCCGCGCCGCTCGCGAGGCGAGCGA